>JBCDCH010000046.1 GCA_039182125.1 Planctomycetota bacterium | reverse complement strand
CCCCGGGCGGGGCGGCCCCGGCCCCCTCCAATGCTACCCCGTCCCCCCCGGGGGCCCGCGGGTTGGGCCCCACCCCCCCCGGGGCCCGCCCACCGAGCAAACTGCCGAAGCGATTCCCGGGATCGATGTCGATCAGCTCGCGAGTGATCGTAAGATTAGCCACAGGCGCCTCCTCCGTGGCGTCCCCATCTACAAAACTCTCGACTTGATTCAGTTCATCGAGTCTCGTGAAGAACGCGTGGAACTACACCGGGGCGCGGTGCCAGGGATCCCATCACCTAAAGATGGCTGGATGATGTGGGGCATGCCGACTCCTATACCGCCCCGCCAGTCCAAGGCGCGCGGCTTGAGCGTAAACGGGTCGACCAAGTACCTGGCGATGATGCGGCGTTTCGTGCGTTGATACGTCGAGCACAACTGGACGCACCCGACGACGTTGAAGGTCGAAAACCCTTCGCGCCGGCGATACCTGCTACGTCTCCGACAGCCCGGTCGTCGCGGTGCCGCCGGAACACGTTGAGCGCGTGCTCGAGACGTGCTCTCCGGTAATCGCGGCGATGATCCGGATCCAGCTAGCCACGGGTTGCCGGCCGGGCGAGGCCTGCGACCTGACAACAGGATAGATCGGCGTGACCGATACGCCGTGGGCCTACCGCCCTGCTCATCACAAGACGGCGCATCGCGAAAAACCTCGCGTCGTCTGGCTCGGTACGGAAGCACGCGCGATTGTCGAACCGTTCTTGCAACGCGGCCTCGATCTTCGGCTCTTCAACCCATCGGAGTCGTGCGGGCGTTCCAGCCGTCGGCACGGCCAAGCGTACAAGGCTTTGAGCTATGGCCGGCCATCAGGTACGTCTGCGAGCGCGTCGGCGTGCCGACGTGGTCGCCCGGGCAGCCACGCCACAACGCCGCCGAGCGCGTGCAGCGCCTGTACGTCGAATCGGACGAGCATCCCGAACTCGCAAAGAGCCGGGCCCGCGTCACACTCGAAGACGAAGACCACGCGCGTCTACGCAGAACGCGACATACTCGAAGCACGCCGCGTGATGGAGCCAATGGGCTAAATCCCACTGCGTCTCTCACTGCGCCACACAGAACGACCTCATGAAAGTTCAAGTAAGTCGTTGCTGAGTAAGAAAGCGGGCGAACGGACTCGAACCGTCAACATTCAGCTTGGAAGGCTGACGCTCTACCAATTGAGCTACGCCCGCGTTTTGCCACAAGCCCTATCTTTGCCGGGGCTTGCGAGTTTGCGCTCGGGTGGGCGTCGGGTGCCCCGAGGGACGTTCCAACGTAGGTTTCCAACTAGAACGCGATTTAGCTCCAGATGTTACCAACTGGGAGCCCGCGCGACCACGGATGACCGATGCGTGGCGAACGGGGCTCAGGGGCGAGGTCTTGCGGCCCCAGATGGACGTAGACGGTTACGACCTCGTACCGGAGTGCGGCGGCGTGGTTCGGCACAGCCCGGCAAGCGAACGACCTAGCGGAGTAACTCCAAGGGTCGCTTCGCGAAAGTGGAAACCGCCGAGGAGCTAAGCAGAGTGCTATTTGGATAGGCGTCGCATGAAAGGTAGAGCTCATGATCAAACGCTGGCGGGGCGCATACAAACCGAACTATCCCTCAGGCAGCTTCTGCTATCCGCCACCGGCCATGTTCGCTCCAATGGATCGCTCTCACAGGAGCCCTCGGAACCATTACCGAAACGACGGGCGGTACGAACTGGGGGGCTCATCACGAACGTCAATCCCGTTCGCAAACCCGCTCCATCCGTCGCATCGAAAATACACCGAGAGCTGTGACGGCCGCCGCGATCGGCTCAGGGATTGGCGAGGCGAAATTCGGGGCCGAGGACGAACCCCAATTCGTCAGCACCGCGTTGAGCTCGCCCTGGTCGATCAGGCCGTCCGGCAGGTCGTTGATCCAGCCAGCCGGTGCGCGAGAGATCGAACCTCGGCCCCAGTTGTTCAGGACCAGATTCAGGTCACCTTGTTCCACTTGCCCGTTGCCGTTGTAGTCGCCCGACAGCGACGCCGTCAGCGACGCGCTGTCGATGAACACGGAACCGGCATCATTGGTTCCCGGCTGAATAAAAGCAAAAGTCAGTCTCGCCTCCACCGCGTCGTTCGGCGTTGCCGCCTCGAGCTCGAAGTCAGACCAGGTGTCCTCCGGTGAGCTACCGTCGGCGAGCGTCACGATCGTCTCGCCTAAGAAGTCGCTGGAGCCGTAATCGGCCCCGGCTTGGCGGTAGAACTCGATCTTCATCAGCGCTTCGTTGCCGGTCCCGACGATCGAGTCTTCGGAACGGACCAAGGCGCTCGCGCGGGCCGTGAGCAACGTGCCTCCGGTTACTTCGACGTTCTGAAAGACGCCCGCTACGTTGTCTTCGTCCGTGAACTGTCCGTAGAGCTTGAGCGACCGCTCGCCGTCAAGCGGCGTGCCCCAATCCGAAAACACGTTGTCGATCGAGTCGCCGAAGACCTCCCAGGCGTCCATCGCGCCGCCGTTGTCTTCGAAGCCCGCGTCTAGGATCAACGAAGTCGGTGGTGCCGGAGTTTCCTGTCGTTCCCAAATGCGTACGTAATCAATATCGAAGCTAGAGGGAAGAGGCGTCGTCCAGTCAGGCGAACCAGGCCAATCCCCGCCGACGGCGAGGTTGAGGATCAGGCTCATCGGAACCGGATCCGGTTGGATCGGGTTGTACACCGTGTGATATTGGTTGCCATCGACGTAAAACCGGATCTGATCTGCTTCCCACTCCACCGCATAGTCGTGATAACCGGCAGCAAAGTCTTGCCCGGTGATGTAATCCGCATTGCTCGTGATAGGCCAACCAGGGGCCCAGTTGTAGTGGTACGACCCCTTTACGAAGTACGTGTTGCTGCCGACATTCTCCATGATGTCCAGCTCGCCGCCAACGGGCCAAGCGGCGTTGCGAGGTAAGAGCCAGATCGCCGGCCAGAACCCTTGACCACGTGGAATCTTCGCCCGAACTTCGAATCGACCATAACGCCACTCCTGCCAGGTGCGCACCTGTCCGGAGTTGTAGTTGCGCCCGTAAGTCCACTGGTCGTCACGCTCGGCCCAGAGGTGCAGGCCGCCGTCGTACACCAGCACCTGATCCGGGTGGTAGTACTGCTGCTCATTGTTGTGTTCGTTGGCAAAGTTTCCGACTTGCCACTTGCCGTGATCGATCGAGTTGCCGTCGAACCGGTCCTCAAAAACCGGGGCTCCCCAACCCGGTGCGATCACGGGGCCCGCGATCGCCACGCTCTCCACAAGCGACACCGTGACCATGGCTACCAAACCGATGAGGCCAAGGGTGGTATGAACGCGGCGATTCGTGAATGAGTATTTCATTGTGGTCTAACGTGGGTCGCCAAGAATGGAACGGCGGGTGACCCGAGACGAAATGGCTTTAGTTCAACGTATCACCTAGCGGACAGAAACCCAGCCCTTACCGACTTGGAGATGATTGAGATTCTTGGCCCAGACTGCTCCAGCGACGCCCGTTGGGCATCACCCGGACCGGTTCCTCCGGGGGCGGTGAGGTCGATTGATTCACCTCGAAATACGCATCAAGAACCAGGCGGAGCACTTCGTCCGCCTGCCGGTCGCCCTCGCACCGTCGCACCAGCCAACGCGCAGCCTGAGCACCAAGTTCCGGTGCATTTTGACGAACGGCGGTAAAGGTCGGGTAGGTCAGTTGCCGACTATCGTCACCGTCATCGACACCCACGATCGATAACTCATCGGGCACACGCACGCCCATTTCGAGGGCGCGGCGGAGGCCGCCAACCGTCATCATTGGGTCGGTGTAGAACACCGCCGTGGGCGGATTCGCGCTAGACAAGAAGGCGTTCAATGCCGCGGCGCCACCGGAAACATCTGCGGGCCGCGAAACATGCAAGTGCTCGTCGATCTCGATTCCAGCGCTCTTCAGCGCCGCGTGGTAACCCGCGAGCCGCTCGCGGTGGTCGTGGTCCAGCACCAGATTGCGGCAGAACCCGATCCGCCGATGCCCCATGCCAATCAGGTGCTCAACTGCCTGCCGGGTGGCGTCACCCGAACGGAAGTACGCGAAACCCACGTCGGGCTCTTCGTAGCGATCGGCGATCACAACCACTTCGACGCCGTCCGCGGCAATGTCGTTCGCAGCGTCGCGGGTCTCGCTATCGACTCGTAGGATTAAACCGTGAACGCCGCGACTCGCTAAAAACGCACGGTAGCTCTCCCCGCGCGACCGCTGATTTAAATCAACAAAAGTAACATCGGACTGTACTTCCTGGGCACCGCGCATGATGCCCGCCCAGATCAGCGAGTCGTAACCGGTGAAATGCGGCCAAGCGAACTGATTCAGGAATGCAACACCGAGCGTGGTCGCCGCGGCCGATTGCGACGAAGTCTTGACACGGCCGTAGCCGATACGTCGCGCTTCCTTCAGTACCCGCTCACGCACGTCTTCGCTGATTTGGGGTGAACCGCTAAGCGATCGGGAAACCGTGGAGGCAGAGACGCCGATGTTGCTCGCAATGTCTCGGACGGTTGGCATGGTGTTCTCAACGACTCCTAGGATTGGACTACGGGCATCACTAGCACTGGGTCAACCGTTACCCGCGACTCACGGTGAGATACCTACATAAATCTCGGAAAACCGTGCCTCGGTCAACTCGCCGCGTACGTGGCTGAGCACCGCCATGCCGATCAGGCAGCGCTTACCGATCGCGGGGACCACGCTGGGCTCGCCGAGCGGATGCCACTCGGTGTCATTGGTGGCGTACTCGGTGGTGAACGCGTCGCCGCGCCGCGTGAGGCGCAGTCGGATCGGCCAGGCGTGGTTGTCAACGGAGTCCTCCGTCATCAACGCGCCGGGCTGAGCGCGACGCGATCCGGCAACATGGCCGTTCGGATTGGCGTGGACCAGCACGTGCGCCGCCCCAGGCTCAAGGCCGGCGCGGGCCATCAAGCCCGCCTTGGCGTATCGGTGCGTGTCCCGCAGGCTGTTGACGGTCGCGGTGACGGTGAAGTCGCCTTCGAACTCGCGCCAAACCAGCCGGAACGCGTCCGCATCGTTCCAGATGTCTTGCCCGCCGCCATAGATGGTGATCTCCCTCTGCCCGTCGCGGCGTTGACCGCCGGAGATAGCGCCGCCGATGTCGGTCGCGGTCCAGCCCGGGATCGGGTCTGTATGGGGCGCTTCGGTCATCGGCGGCGGCGGCACGGGCAGGTCCAGATCGACCCGGTCTTCGCGTGTCAACGCCAATCGCATCGGCTCATCGACGACATATTCCATCGTGGCGAAACTCTTGAAGTACGCCTCAATCTCTTTCTTGGACGCAGTTTCAAAGTTCGGACTGTTCAGCGGCCCGGCGTTGCTGACCATGTACCAGTTGTCGTCGATGACGCCGCCTTCGGGGTGCAGAATCTTGTACGACCAGATAGTGGCAGCCCAGCCGCGTTGGCCATACTCGTCGAAGTAACGGCGCATCAGATCGCCGCCGCCGAGGTTCTCGAAGACCGGATTCCATTCGCCGATGAACATCGGAGTCTGCACTTCTTCCAAAAACGCCTGCTTCTCGGGCAAGACGCGATAGATAAAGTTGGCGTGGGTCGCCATGCTTGGCGTATCGCCGAAGAGTCCGGGGTAGTGGTGCTCCGTGAACGCGACGTTAGTCCAACGGTTGTCGTGCGGGTTGCCGTAAAAACCCAAACCACCCCACAGTGGCGCGGGCGCGAAGACGATGTGACGCTCGTCGACTTCGCGGATGGCGTGGTAGATCTGTTCGAAGATCGTACGCAGCTTCGGCCGAACGTCGGTCGCGCCCCAGTCGCCGTACGGCTCGTTGATCACGTCGTAGCCCGCGACGCTGCTGCGATCGCGGTAGCGCTCCGCGATCTTCTTCCACAACGCGGCCGTGCGATCGGCGTAAACCGGCCCGTCCCAGAGCTTGTTCTGTTCGACTCGGCCGGTTGGGTGGTCGACGCTCTGCCCGCCCGGGACCCCGTGCATGTCCAGGATCACGTACAGCCCGGCGTCTTCCGCCATGTCGATCGCACGATCCAGCCAAGCAAATCCATTGGGCTTAACCACGCCTGGCGCGTCGTCGTTCTCGAGTAGCCGGTAGTTGAACGGCAAACGGATGACGTTGAAGCCGAACGACCGGATGTTCTCGAAGTCGCGCGGCGTCATCCAGTTCTCTCGGTAGACCTCCATCAGGCGGTCCTTCTCGTCTTCTCCGAATCGCCGGGCGAGGTTGTTCTCAAAGTCGTACTGGTCGGCGAACTGACCGTGATCGATGGTCAGCATCCACATCTCGAGCAAGAACCAGTTGCCGATATTGCAGCCCTGGAGGACCACGCGGTCTCCCGATTCATCCACGAACTGAGGGCCCTGAGTCCGAAGCCAGCCGAACCGCCCCGAATCACTTGCCGCGAAAGATGGCCAGAGAGCCACGACGGCAACAAGGAAACACGCTCTGCTTATCCAAGTCATGAGAGGTCTCTGGTTCTGGCGGGCAGCTACTGAGCGCACGAATGGGACATAGGCACGGGGTCGACGGAACTGCAACAAATTACGCAACAAAAAAATCATATCAGACTATTCGCGAAATTCACCGAAAATCATCAATTTTCAAGATTAAAATTTACGCAATTTGTTTCTAAACTTCTTGCATCCCCTTCCCAGCTTGATATGTTGGTGGCGTCCAGAGGCCGTTTCTCGTCGGCCCGCGTTCATTCATCTTTGGGCAATACCTGCCCAGGCTCTAGGAGGAATTCGACATGAAATCAGCAAGATCACATCACCGCGTCTGCTTAGCTGCCGCCACGTTGGGCGGAATCACGGTGACTTTTTCGGCCAATGCAACACTGACCCACTACGTGCCGTTCGATGCCGGCTATCCCGTCGGCAGCAACATCGGCGGCACCGGCGGCTCGGACCTTGGATTCGGAGCCAACACCTGGTTCGACAACAACCCCGGCAACGCGATCGTTTCGGGCAACCTTACGGCCCCGGCCGGGCTGCCCGTGGCCGGGAACCACGCCGCCACCGCCGGCGACTTCGACCTGGCCTTCTACACCATGGACCAAGACAACGGCGGCGACAACGGCGTCGTAGGCGAAGACAACCTAGGGGCCGGCGTGCATTGGCTGAGCTTCATCGGTCGCGCGACCGATGGCGCAGACTTCGGCGGCCTCTCCTTCACCAAGTTCTTCGGCCCGGAAATCCTGTACATCGGCAAGGTCGGCGGCGCCGGATCAAACGAGTGGGGATTTGATCAGGGCGCAGCCGGCGGCCAAACCGTCGCAGGCAGCGACGCGACGCTGGATACTTTTATCGTGGTGCGCCTCACGATCGGCGCCGGCGCGAACGATGACACCGCGGAGATGTTCATCAACCCCTCGCTCGGTTCGATCGCGCCAATGGTGGCCGACTTGACGTACTCGTTTAACGAAGACGTCAACGACAACCGAGCCATGGACGAGATCCGGCTGGGAAGCGGCGGCGGCTCGTTTGCGGTTGATGAGATTCGGATAGGAACCGAATTTGCCGACGTCGCCCTACCGGAACCGGCAGCGGCAGGGTTGGCGTTTGCCGGCCTGGCGTTGCTTGGACGCGCGAGACGATGCTGACCAGCGCTGTTCCGATCTGCAAGGTCGGGTTCATTCCTGGCAGACTTTCTGCCTTTCGTGATTCCTGTTTCGTAACACGCATTTCAAATGCAGGCCAACCGGCCCGCTTTAACCCGGAGACTCGCATGCCGTCCAAACAAGTATTTTTCACACGCTCGCTTGCTTTGGCGGCGAGTTTCTTGGCACTGGGTACATCAACGCAGGCGCAACTTACTCACGAGATTAGCTTTGGCGACCTGAGCTATCCCGCGGGCTTTGAGCTGGAAGCTCTTGGCGGTTCGGACCTCGGTTTTGGGGTCAACCTGTGGTCCGATTCGGTCAACTTCACGTTTCCGCCGCCCTTCGGCACGGGCTCGACAATCGTCGAAGGCAGCTTGGTCGACCCCCAGGGCCTACTGCCGACGTCGGGGAACCGCCGCGTCAGTTCGGCTGAAGACGATGAGATGAACGCCAATCCGTTCAACCTTTCGTTTTACAGCTTCGAACTTGGAGGCGATGTCACCGCCAAGGGTGAACCCGAAGACGCGCTTGGGCCTGGTGAGTACTGGCTCAGCTTTCTGGCGAAGTCTGAAGCGAATGCCTTCTTTGGGGGCGTTTCGCTGGTCAAGTTCTTCGGTGACGAAGTGCTCTACATCGGCAAAGTTGGTGGCGAAGGCGGCTCGGAATGGGGCCTCGATCAGGGCGTGCAAGGACCAGTCGGAGTAGCCGGCAGCGATTCGACCACCGACACCCTGCTTGTTGCCAAGATCACTATCGGCGCCAGCGGCAACGACGACTTTGTCGACCTGTTCATCAATCCGACCCTCGGCACCTTGCCAACCACCCCTGACATCGCTGGGTATCAGTTCAACGAAGACCCCGCAGCACTCAACGGTGATGGCAACCGCATCCGGCAGATCGATGAGCTGCGTTTGGGCAGCCAGAACGGCGTGTTCGAAGTCGATGAAATTCGCTTAGGCGCAACGTTTTTCGATGTCACGATCGCCGAAATCAACAATCCTGGCGTCCTCGGCGACTTCAACGAATCCGGATCGGTTGAGCAGGGCGACCTCAACTTGGTGCTGAACAACTGGGGAACAGTCCGCACCTTCGACGACCCCGCCGGCACCGTGTTCGGTTCCCTGCTTGTTGACCAGGAAGAGCTCAACGCTGTGCTCAACAACTGGGGCAGCTCGAGCGCACCGAGCTTTGAAGGCTCCGCCATTCCGGAACCCGCGTCGCTTGCGTTACTGGGTGGCTTTGCCGTCGCCGGCCTGCGCCGCCGCACTCACTGACCATCCAGGCACCGTTCGCCGCGTTGGCAGGCGGTGGCTTTTTCGCTCGCGCCCGTGCATCACCACGAACAACCCTTGGCTTTGGATCATCAACCCATGAAACACACGCGAACGTTCCGCCGTCGGTCCCGTCGAGCCTTCACGCTCATTGAGCTACTCGTGGTGATCTCCATCATCGCGCTGCTCATCGGCCTGCTCCTACCTGCCCTGGGAAGCGCCCGCTCGGCAGCACGGAGTATGGCCTGCTTATCGAACATCCGACAGATGGGACTGGCGGTAGGCGTCTACAACAATGACTACAACCAGTATTATCCACCGCACGACAATTTCGACAGTGTCGGCTACGACTGGTTCCGGCTTGTCAGTTCGATTATTGAGAACGAAAAACTGCAGACGTTCTTCGGCGAGCCTGACTCCGTCGGGAACGAAGACGTCGTGTTTTCCGACGCACTACGCTGCCCCGAAGCAGACGTCGATACCGACGAGCACGACGCCACGTACGGTGCCAATGTGATGGTTTTGCCACATGTTGTTAACGGCGTGCCTCAAAGCAACCTGGCATGGATGACCACCGAAACGCTAAAAAGTAACTCCGAGATGGTCATGCTGGCCGACTCAACGCAATACGCCAATCCGGGCGTTTTCACTGGGCGTATCCCTCAGGGCCATACCTTCGCCGGCCTTAATCGGATCGATCCCCCCGCCAGCGGTGCTCCACAACCCAAGACCGCGGCCGACTACATCAATGTTTCAGGCGTTGATCCCAACGAAGCCATCACGGTCCGTTTCAACCAGGACTTCAAGAACATCGTCGGCACTCAGACCGTTCGCTGGCGACACGCCAATGAGCAGAACGCGAACTTCGTCTGGGCGGATGGGCACGGCACTAGTCAAGCGATCGGCACCATTCTTAAACGGAACATCTACCCTGCAGCGCCTTAAATGGCCTGCGGCGCGCATGCATTGTGTTTTCTCGTAACCATCGACGTGGACGCTTGCTTTCCGTGCGCCTCCACGTTCGAGCACTGTCGTAGCAAGTTGTCATTGACTCGCTCGAGGGCCTGAACCTTGAAACAAATCTTTAGGACGGTTTCGTTGAGTCTGCTGGTCGCATTCGCCTTGGCGTTTGGGTTCACAAACCAAGCCCAAGCCAAACGCGACCGCCCCGTCATCGACAGCAGCCTCGGTTTCAATCGTTTGTTAACCGATAAGGGAACACTCATGCGTGGCGTGAGCATCTCTTGGGACGGCGGCGACCCTTATGGCAGTCAGGATAGGTTCATGCCTTCGCAGGAATCGCTCAACGCGCTCGCGCAAGACTATGGCTACAACGCGCTGCATATTTACTTAGAAGGCGACTCTTCGGGCAACACCGATCCGGTCGGATACAACGTCGAGTGGTGCGACACTCTGGTGGAGCGTTGCGCGAAGGCGAACCTCTACCTGATCATCACGATCGGCTGTAATGGAGAGAACGGAAGCATCCACTCGATGGACTTCATATTGGATTTCTGGAAGTTCTACGGGCCGAGGTACAAAGACGAAACCCACGTTTTCTATGAGGCCAAAAACGAACCGGTGCCGCATACGGCCGCCCACTGGCTCCCCGAAGACTGGGACAATCAGGTCCTCATGTACAACACGATCCGTGCTGCTGCACCGGACACGATGATCCTGCTCTGCTCATATATGGGATTCCGTTACGAAGGGGCCGCCGCCGATGCCGTCAAAATGATGACCGCGAAAGGCGTTGATTGGAAGAACGCCGCCATCGCTTGGCACGGTTACGAAACACGCGAAGGGATCGAGGCTTGCCTGCGATTGTTCCAGTCAAGCCTCCGATATCCGGCAACTCTATGCACCGAATTCTGGCCGGGCGACACCGTACCGGACCCTTCCATCAACGGTGACGAGTCGTACAACGCGATGTTCGAATCGTTCCACACGGGTTGGCTCCAGTTCCAGTGGCTAGCCGCTAACGACGCCGAACTGCCCGGGCTCGCGTACCGTTTGGACAAAGCTGGGGTCGTGTGGACACCCGACGAACCGACATGTGATTGGCCCGCCAAGGGCACGCCGAACATCCCGGAGCATGGGTCTTCGGTCGCGATCTTCGATCGCGGCCGCGAGAAGTTTGTGTCGTCACCGGGGGGCGGCGATCTGATCGCGAATCTCGACGCATATACAGGGGATCAAGACGATCGATTCATCCTGGAGCGTGTCGAAGGTGGCATCGATCTAGTCGCCTTCAAGGCAAGCAACGGCTTCTACGTCTCCGCCGCGTGCAATACGGACGCACTCACTCCAGTCAGTCCGACGATCGGGCTGGATGAGACTTTTCACTGGATCGAACGTACGAACGGCGACGTGGTGCTCCGGTCGGTCGGGGGTGGCGGCCACTTGGTCCGAAGCATCTTTCGTGAGGTTGCAGATTTAGAACAACACAGGTTGGTCGCGAATGCGGACGACGCGAGCAGCATCGAAACAAACTACGTGATCCTAAATGGCTCGATGCCTCAAGCGGCACCCGAATCCCCCGCCGCCATCGTCGAACCTTTACCTGCGGCCGGCCCGTTCTACGGCAAGCCGCTGGCGATCCCCGGCATCATCGACGCGGTTGATTTCGACCACGGTGGCGAAGGCGTCGCGTACCACGACAGTCAACCAGACAATATCGACGGGTTCTATCGCCCCCGCGAAGGAGTCGATATTCAGGCAAGTTCCGAAGGCGGCTGCGCCGTCGCTTGGATCAATGAAGGCGAATGGCTCGAATACACAGTGGAAGTCCAAAAGCCAGGCAGTTACCGCCTCAGGATCCGCCACGCGGGCGGACCCGGTGAACTCCGGATCGCTTTCGATGGAGAAGACCTAACGGGCCCGCTGAATACAACCGCAACCGCTAACTGGCAGGATTGGACCGACCTGACGACCGAAGTCACCTTGGAAGCGGGTGTTCAAAAGATGAGGGTTCTATGCGGAAGTGGGTACAACCTGATGAGATTTTCTTTTGAGCCAATCCTTGAATAGTCAGTTGATACTTGCTCCAGGGTTCCGGCGCAAAACAGCGCATCGATTCACTCATCGATCGTGACAATGACGGAACCGTGAGTTTTCGAGCGTGACATGAGGTTTCGGTTACGGCATCAGTCCTGCGCTATACAGACCTTTAACGCCCAACACGGTTTCCAACCAAGCATGACCCTTCATTGGTCCAGTTGTCGTGAGAGAGTCTGGGGTAAAGGAAGGAAATACTGCCGTCGCTCGAATGCAAATCAATCGCAAACCCCGAGGATTCAGGTCCATCCGAGGGTTCGCCTCCGCAATCCATTGCAAGCGGGCGATTTGAGCATGTCACCGCTATGACAGACAAGCCAAGTCGTATGTGAGTCCGCAAGCAGATGAATTCTCCCTGGGCGAGACGCCAACAGGTCTTATCAGGCGGTCGCAGCTATTGGAGAGTCGCTTGCGTGTCGATGGCGGCGGCCTCACCGGTCGAGGCGTCGACCGTGGCCGAGTTGACCGATGAATCGACCGTGCTCCGCAACGACAGTCCCGCGGACGGTAACGAGCGAAGGACGGCCGGTGATCTCAACGCCTTCGAAGCCGCTGTAGTCGGTAGCCATGTGGTGCGTGTCGACAGAGATCTTCCCCCGATACGCGTCGTCCCAAACGACCAGGTCCGCGTCCGCCCCGAGTTGGACCACACCCTTGCGCGGGAAGAGGCCGAAACGCCTGGCGGCGTAAGCGCTGGCGGCGTCAACGAACCGGTGCACGTCGAGCCGGCCGGCCGCAACGCCCCTTGTCCACAACAGCGTGACGCGGTGCTCAACCGACGGGATGCCGTTGGGGATCGTCGTGAAGTCGCCGTTGGGCGGCCGGCCCATCTCCTTCTGCCCTACGAAATCAAACGGCGCGTGATCCGTCGCCACCGTTGCGATGTGGCCGGCCCGGAGCGCATCCCACAAGTACGCCTGATGCTCGGCTGAACGAATCGGGGGACTCATGACGTATTTTGCGCCTTCGAAGTCCTCGCGTTGTGCGTAAGTGTCGTCGAGCGTGAGGTAGGGGATAACGGTTTCGAGATCAACGTCGACCCCCCGTGCCCGGAACGGTAACGCGGCCTCGACCGCGTCCCGACACGAGGTATGCACGATGTAGCCTGACGCGCCGGTGAGTTCCAGGAACGTACAGAAGTGGTGCACGCCCTCGGCCTCGACCCGTGGCGGACGTGACGGCTCATGCCACTGCGGGCCCGTCTTGCCTTCGGCCAGCAGCTTGGCTTGGAGCGCGGCAACCAAATCGGCGTTCTCACAATGCGCGGTGACCACAACGCCCAACTCACGGGCCAGGCGCAGCACACCGTACAACTCGTCGTCGGTGACGCCGAACGCGCCCTTGTAGGCCAAGAACACCTTGAACGAGCGCGTGCCCAGCTCAACGATCTTGCGGAGCTGGGCTTCGGCCGAGTCGTCGAAACGCGTCACGCCCATGTGGAAGCTGTAGTCACACGCCGACTGCCCCTCGGCCTTACCCGCCCAAAGGTCCAGCGCCTCGGCCGGCTCGTCGGCGCGAGCCGGGCAGCACATCTCGATCATCATGGTGGTGCCGCCGACGACCGCGGCCTTAGACGCCGTCGCGTAGGTGTCTTTGGCGTAGGTCCCCATGAACGGCAAATAGATGTGCACGTGGGGGTCGATGAAGCCCGGGAAGACCATCTTGCCCGTCGCGTCCACCACGCGGTCGGCCTGAACCTCGGCGGGATCGATACGAGTCGCGATCCGCGTGATCGTTTCGCCCTCGCAGTAGATATCGGCCCGGAACGTGCTGTCGGCGTTGACGACGGTGCCACCGTGAATGAGGAGAGACATGGCTTGCTCGCGATGCGGTGAACAGAAGCGGATCAATCCCCGGCCAGTTCGTCGGACTGCTTGACGAAATCGTCGCCGTCCCACTTGTCGTCTTTCGTGATCCCCGCGGCGGCGGCTTCCTTCGCCGCGGCCTTGGCGGCCACGGCCGCACGCTTTTTCTCCTGGGATTCGGCCTGCATACGAACCAACTCGGCGTGCGTCGTGAAGTAGGGCAAGGCGTGACCTTTGAAATCGTCGAGCGTCTCGAAGCCGTGCTTGTCCATAAACTCCAGAAGTTCATCGATCATTGGCTTAACCATCTTGTATCCCATCTTCATCACCCCGGTGCACACCTGCACGGTGTCGGCCCCGAGCAGGATGAACTGGGCTGCGTCGCCGCCGGTCTCGACGCCGCCGATGCCGGAAATCGAGCGCTGGCCGTCAAATTCTTCCCGGATCAGCGTGGCGATCTCCATCACCATCCTCAAAGCGATCGGACGGACCGCCACGGAGGAGTACCCGCCGGGCGTGGTGTAGCCTTCGACGGTCGGCATCGGCCGGAGGGTTTCGAGGTCGACCCCGATGACACTGCGGATCGTGTTGATCGCGCTCACCCCGTGGGCACCGGCCCGCAACGCCGCACGGGTCGGGTCTTCGATGTGCGTGACGTTGGGAGTCATCTTGGCCCAGACCGGGATCGTCGCGGCGGCCATGACCCAACCGGTCACCTCTTCGAGCACATCGGGATCCTGACCCATCGCGGCACCCATCTTGCGTTCGGGTAGGCCGTGCGGGCAGGAGAAATTCAACTCGAAGGCATCGACCCCCACCGCCTCGCAACGCTCGACGATCTCAATCCACGCGTCGCGGTCAAACTCCTCCATGATCGAAGCGATGAGCGGGCGATCGGGATACGCGTCTTTGACCGCCTTGAAGTCGTCGAGCCAATCCTCGAAAGACGTCGTGGCGATCAGCTCGATGTTTTCCCAGCCGAAGACCTCCTTTTTGTTCACGCCGGTGAGCTTCCCGTAGCGCGGCGCGACGTTGATCACCTTCGACGCGTCGAGCGACACGGTCTTGGCGATGACGCCTCCCCAACCTTCGCTGAAGGCTTTGTTGATGACTTTCTGGTTGGTTCCCGGCGGGCCGGAACCGATAACGTAGGGGTTTGGGAAATGGATCCCGTCGACGGTGGTTTCGAGGGTAGGCATAGCGGTTCTCGTTTAGCGTTTGGCTTCGATATCGGTCAGGCAGGCGTCCACCGTGGCGATCAGGAACTCCGCGTCGTCGGGCGTGATGCACATCGGCGGCTTGATGCGCATCGTGTTGCCGTAGAGCCCCCCCTTGCCGAGGATCAAGCCACGGGCTTTGGTCATTTCCATGAGATCGGCGGCCTCGGTGCCGGCCGGCTCCTTGGTCCGGCGGTCGCGCACCAGTTCCATACCCAGCATCAGGCCGATGCCGCGGACGTCGCCGATGATTTCGTGCTTGTCTTGCAGCGCAAGCAACCCGTCTTTGAGAAGCCCGCCGACGTGCTTGGCGTTCGCCTGGATGCCTTCGGCGTCGATGACCTCCATGGTTGCCAGACCGGATGCCATGGAAACCGGATTACCGCCGTAGGTATTGAAGTGGACGCGTTTCGTCATGGTCTGCGCGACGTCGGCGGTGGTCGTGACGGCCGCGAGCGGGGCGCCGTTGCCGATGCCTTTCGCCATCACGATCATGTCGGGCTTCACGTCCCAATTCTGGTGCGCCCAGTAATGCTCGCCGGTTCGACCGAAGCCGCCCTGAACTTCGTCGGCGACGCAGAGGCCACCGTGCTTGCGAACGGTGTCGTAGACGATCTGGAAGAATTCCTTGGGCGGTGTAACCGCGCCGCCAACGCCCTGGATCGGCTCGCCGATGAAACAGGCGACCTGCCCGGGCGTCTGGTAAGCGATGACGTTCTCAAGGTCTTGCGCGCACTTGACGCCACAGGAGGGGTAACGCAAATTGAACGGGCAGCGATAGCAATATCCGGCATGCGTGTGATGGATGCCGCCGGGCGTGTTGCTGGGGAACTTCCAGGTGCCGTGGGCGGTGAGCCCCATGGTGTTCGGCGTGCCCCCGTGGTAGCCGTTGCGTAGGCCGATCACGTCGGCGTGGCCGGTGAACTCGCGCGACATGAGCATCGCGAGTTCGTTGGCTTCGCTGCCGGAGTTGGTGAAGTAGGTCTTGTCCAGCGGGACGCCGTCGGCGTTGGTCGGCATCTTGCTCGCGAGCTTTTCGGCGAACTTTGGCAGCGTGGGGTGGAGGTAGATCGTCGTCGCGTGCTGGAGCGTGCCGGCTTGTTGCTTGACCGCTTCGGCGACGTGCGGGTGGCAGTGCCCCACGCTGACGGTCACGATGCCGGCGAAAGCGTCGAGATACCTACGCCCCGTCTCGTCGAAGAGGTACTGCATGTGCCCCTCGACGATCATCAGCGGATCGCGGTAATAGTTGAGCACGCCGGGGTTGACGTACTGTTGCCGTAGCGCGAGCACCTCGTCGCGCGGCGGCCCGTCGTAGGGGGCGGGCCGGTGATGGCTTTGGGGAAGCGAAATGGTTCGTCGGGAAGCAGTCATCGGTTCTCTCCGATCGCGGGGACGGCGTCCACGTCGTCGGCCTCGGGTATCAGGACGCTTGGCGTGTGCAACAGACCGCGTTCTTGTTTGGTGCCCGGCACGACGTTGTCCAGCGTGATCCCCAGGATCGCGGCGACGGCCATCCCGGTGTTGCCCAACGCGTTGGTCAGGTCGGCCGCCCAGGCGGGGAGCGTCGCGCTGACCGCGTCGGCTCCGCCGTTGGCGAAGTAGTACGGAACGCTGATGCCCATAAACAGCGCAAAGCCGCCGATGAACAGGTTGCGGTCGCTGGTCAGGTCGGCCCGCGCAAACTGCCGGACGCCGACCGCCGCGATCAGCCCGAACATCGCGCAATAGAGCCCGCCGACCACCGGCGTCGGGATCGCCGCCGCCAAGGCGCCGAATTTGCCGAACACGCCCAGCAGAATCAGGAAGACCGCGGCGATCTGCACGACATAACGCGAGCCGACGCGGGTCAGGCCGATCAGTCCGACGTTTTCCGAGTACGACGTCGAACTGAACCCGCCGAACGCGCCCGTGAGCGCACAACCGACGCCCTCGAATCCGATGCCGCGGGAGATCTCGGCCGGCGTGGGGTTGGGGTCGTTGCCGTCCGCGCCGTCGCCCGTGGCCATTTGCTTGCACGCGTGGTAATCGCCGAAGCTCTCGATCATCGACGCGAGAAAACCCGCAAGCACCGCCACGACGAAGGCCAACTCGAACCTCGGCAGGCCCCAAGGGAACACCAGCGTGTCGACGCGGACCCAGTCGGCCTCGCCGAACGCCGACAGGTCCGGGCGGGCCGGGTGGCCGTCGCCGAACACGCCGATGATCGACATCAACCCACAGACCCCGACGCTGCCCAGGATGGCCAAAAGCATCGGGAACATGCGGAACACCAGGGCCTTGCGGGCGAGCATGAACGAGAAAACGACGATGAGCACCAGCGTCAGGATCGCGATCGGCCAGTGCGACGCCGCTACCGGCGCCCCCGCCTGGTAGAGCGCCAGGCCGATCAGCATGATCACCGGCCCGACCACCACCGGCGACAGCACCTTCCGTACCAGACCCATCAGCCCCGTAAAGCCGATCACGATCTCGAACGCCGCGCCCACGATTACGGCTCCCGCGATATACGGCATCGCCGCCCCGGGCGTGACCGGCTCGCCCTCGGGATGCACCGCCGCGATGATCGCGAAGAACGCCGCAAGAAACGAAAAGCTCACGCCCTGGATGATCGGCAGCCGCGAACCGAACGTGGACTGCAGCAGCGTCGCCACGCCCGAGCACAGCATCACCGACGAAATCAGCAGCGCCGTGCCCGCGGTGTCCAGCCCCATCGGCGGCCCGAGCAGCAGCGGCACCGCCACGGTCGAGCCGAACATCGTCAACACGTGTTGTAAGCCGAGTACCGCGGCCTTGCCGGGCGGCGGCTTGTCGTCGAGGCCGTAGAGCAGCCCCGAAGTCGGGTTACTCGCGGAAGAACTCACAGCGCCGTAATTGCTCCGTACGTTTCCGGTCGACGGTCACGGAAAAACTGCCATGTGTTTCGCACCTCACGGATCAGGTCGAGGTCCATGTCGGCGATCACGATGTCATCGTCGGTTCGCTTATCGCTCTGGGCAACCATCTGGCCGCGCGGGTCGCAGAAGTACGACTGGCCGTAGAACTCGCCGGTCTTCCAAGGCTCTTCCCAGCCCGGGCGGTTGATCGCGCCGACGAAGTACTGATTGGCTACGGCGTGAGCGGGCTGCTCGAGCTTCCAGAGGTATTCGCTCAACCCCGCCACGGTCGCACTGGGGTTGAACACAATCTCGGCGCCATTGAGCCCGAGGCAGCGTGCGCCGTCGGGGAAGTGGCGGTCATAGCAGATGTACACGCCGACCTTGCCGACCTTCGTCTCGAAGACGGGGTATCCGAGATTGCCCGGGCGAAAGTAGTACTTCTCCCAGAAGCCGGGATCGCAGTGCGGGATGTGGATCTTGCGGAACTTGCCGAGGTACGTGCCGTCGGCGTCGATCACCGACGCGGTGTTGTAGTACACGCCGGTCATGTCCTCCTCGTACATCGGGACGACCATGACCATCCGGTGTTTCTTCGCCAGCTCCATCATGAGCTTGGTGGTCGGCCCATCCGGCACGGGCTCGGTGAGTTCGTACCACTTGGCGTCCTGTTCGGCACAGAAGTACGGGCCGTAAAACAACTCTTGCAGACAGCAGACCTGCGCCCCCTGGCTCGCCGCTTGGGCGATCAACTCGACGTGCTTGTCGATCATCGCCTGCTTGACCTTTTGGACGCCGGAAGTCACGGGTTCACAAAGCGTCGCCTGGATCAGCGCGCCGCGGACGATTCGGGCCATAGGTACAGACTCCCTGCTGGGCGTTAGTCAAAAACGGAAAATGAACGGGGAAAACGCAGACGAGCGCGAATGGCGGCAGGCACAATCCCTTAACGTAGCGTAAACAAAGCGGCGACGCCAGCTTTTGTGCGGCGAGCCGCGCGTATTTCAGGAAACCCGCCATGACTGTCGCCAAACCGTCCGCCGCCGATATCGCCGACCCCACGCCCGTGCCCCGCTTCATCGGTGGGGGCTGGTCAGCGGGCAACGCCGAACAACACGGCGACGTGTTCAACCCATCGAACGGGCGGCGGATCGCGCGGGTTCCGCTGGAAGAAGCCGACGCCGCGGACGCAGCCGTACAAGCCGCTAAGCGGGCGCTTCCGGCCTGGGCGGAAACGCCGGCCGTCGAACGCGCTCGGGTCATGTTCACCTTCCGCGAAAAGATTGCCAGCCGATTCGACGAACTGGCTCGGCTGATCACCCGGGAGCACGGCAAGACGCACGCCGAAGCCCGCGCCGAGGTGCAACGCGGCCTGGAAATGGTCGAGTACGCGGCGTCCGTGCCGGCGCTTCTTGCCGGGGACACCTTCCCGCAGTTGGCCAAGGGCGTAGACGGCGAGACCAACCGCCACCCTGTTGGCGTGTGCGTCGGCATCACGCCGTACAACTTCCCGCACATGGTGCCGCTCTGGATGTTCCCGATCGCTTTGGCCTGCGGGAACACGTTCGTGCTCAAGCCCAGCGAGAAGGTGCCGCTCTCGGCGGTGCGTCTGACGGAGTTGTTGATCGAGTCGGGTCTGCCCGATGGCGTTTTCAACCTGGTACACGGCGGTAAGCCCATGGTCGACGCGCTGCTCACGCACGACGACGTGGACGCCGTCTCTTTCGTCGGTTCCACGGCGATCGCGAAGTACGTCTACGCCACCGGCACGGCCCACGGCAAGCGCGTCCAGGCCGCCGGCGGCGCGAAGAACCATCTGGTCATCATGCCCGACGCCGATCTGGATCAAGCCGTCAAGGCACTCGCCGCGTCCGCGTTCGGTTGCGCCGGGCAGCGTTGCATGGCGGGCAGCGTCGCGTTGGCCGTCGGAGATATCGGCGACGCGTTGGTCGAGCGGCTCGTGGCGCACGGTCGCCAGATCGACGCCGGCCCTACCGACGGCAACGACGCCGCCGAAATGGGCCCGGTGATCCACGCCGACCACCGAAATCGGGTGGCCGCATACCTCGATATCGCCAAAACGGAAGGCGCCGCCGTCGCGCTGGACGGCCGATCCTTACCCACCGCAAACGACGCCGACGGCTTCCTGCTCGGGCCGTCCGTTGTCGACCATGTCACGACCGACATGAAACTCTGGACCGACGAAATCTTCGGACCGCTGCTCTCGGTCGTCCGTGTCGCCACCCTCGACGACGCCATCGCCGTAGGCGATGGCTGCCCCTACGGCAACGGCGCTTCGATCTTTACCAATAACGGATACGCGGCACGGGAGTTCAAGCGCCGCTTCAACGCCGGCATGATCGGCGTCAACGTCGGCGTACCCGCGCCCATGGCCTGGCTGCCGTTCACCGGCTGGAACCAATCGTTCTTCGGCGACCTCCACATCCAGGGCACCGAAGGCGTCCACTTCTATACCAAGCAGAAGATGACGCTGACCCGCTGGTTCGCCTCGGCCCGTGAAGCCCATCACGACCCGGTCTGGAAGAGTGGGGACAACTCATGAGCGGCGTCCTCCAACTCTCGGACCTGCACTTGGGGCGGATGCCCGAACACGACGCGGAACGCTGCGCGATCGTTGTGAAGACGGCTGTTAGCTACGCGCCCGACCTGATCGTGGTCTCCGGAGACCTTTGCGACGACGCCCCGTGCCAACCGGAACAGATCGCCATCGGCCAGGCTTTCGTCGAAACACTCGAAGCCGTCGCGCCCACCCGCGTTGTTCCCGGAAACCACGACGTGGGTAATAAGCCCGGTATCGAGCACGACGCGCTCACCCGAAAGCGCTTCGATGCGTGGCGTCAGGCCTTCGGAGATGGGTGGTTCCGGGAAGACCTGGACACCTACGCGGTGCTCGGGTTGAATAGCCAAATCGCCGGCAGCGGGTGGGAAGAAGAAGAAGCCCAGTTGCGTTGGCTGGACGATCAACTCGCCGACTGCGAACGGGCCATCGTTTTTATGCACATGCCGCTGGACGTTCCCGCTTGCGTGGACGCCGCGAACGAGCGTCGCGACGCGCTCGCGTATTGGCCCGTCGACCCACAACCCCGCGCGGCCCTGACCGAACGCTTGGCTTCAAAAAAAGTTCAACTGCTTTGTACAGGGCACCTCCACAACGACGCAGCCCTACCCAGCGCGACACCCCCACGACGCTGGTGCCCATCGCTTAGCTTCGGCGTCAACATACCTGGTGTCACCGGCACCATCGCGCACGGTGACGTCATCGGATGCCTCCACCACACCCTCCAGCCCAATGACGTCGGGTCCGTATTGATCTCCGTACAACTGCCCGTATCGCCAACAATGACGCTCTAAAGCGTTGCTTCCGATGCGGATTTATCTCATTGGTACATCCAAATTTTACTGGTGTTCACGTTTGGGATGCCAGGGGTTGCAACGCCGTTGGTTTCTTTGAGCGTAAGTACCGCAGGTACCGGCCAAGTCTTAGCGGCATGCGAGAACTCCAACGCGGGTTGCAACCAAACGGACTCCTACAAGTACCCGAAGCCCGAACTATAGTTAACCTCTGAGTGACCACACAAGGAGTCACAAGCACTTGGCAGGCTTGGGCATGCGTCCAAAATCCCTGCGCCCAACCGTGTTTGCTGAAAATCCGAAACCTCGCTGGAAGGCTGACGCCCTACCAATCGAGGTACGCCCGCGTTTTACCGCAAGCCTTTTCTTCCAGTGGCTTACGAGGCCACGTTTGGCCGGACGTCGGACCTCGAGAGGCTTTCCAACTAAAACGCGATTTGGCTTGAGACATTGCCAGCTGGAAACCAGCTCGACCACAGATGACCGGCAGGGAACGGCTACATGCCCGCACCTGCACGAGTTCCCAAATGGGAGCGCCGTTGGGATTAGGCGGATCTATTTGAAGGGGGCACGTGGATACGTTTCGTCACAAACTCATTAGCACCTCAACATCATCAAAGAACTCATCAACACCCACGGGTTCACGGATACTCTCGAACGAGTCTTCCGCGACACCCGAGCCACCGCTCGTCAACAAGGCCGGTGCCGCTGGGTTCACGTTGAGGGTGACGGGCGGAAAGTCATAGGTCCCGTCTTCATCGGTCGCCGTGCCAGTGATCGTGTAGGTGCCGGGCATGGTGTAAATATGCGGGGTGTTGATCCAATACAGATTTTCGCCGGCAACGACCTCTGAATTACCATCGCCCCAGTCGATCAACCATTCCGACACGCGATCGATACCGGGATCGAAATTAACGAATCCTTGGAAAAGTACGGTCTGCCCCACTTCCGCAGAATCGATCGTGAAGTATCCGGTCTCGTGCAGGACCTCCGCACCGATTAGCGGGGGCACGTTTTGAATCATCACGTCGAACGGCGCCGCGTCGATCTGCTCCCCAGTCGTCAGGGTCGCCGTCGCCTGGATAGTCACCAGTTGATCGCCATCGGCATAAACGTGTTGGGCATTAGGCACGGCACCAAAGGCCTGAGGTGCGGACCCATCGCCCCAATCGATCACCCAACTCTCTGCTTCACCGTTGGCAACGCTAAGTTCGAGCTGATACAGGTCAACGTAAGGATTGGTTGACTCGAGATGAGTTTCAGGGCCGGTCGCCAAGGCAACCGGAGGCGGCGCCGTGATCGTGATTGGCACGGCCGCCAGGTCGTACGTGCCGTCTTCGTCGGTCACGGTGCCCGTGGCCGTGTAGGTGCCCGGCGTGTCGTATACATGCGTGACGTTGACCGAACCGCCGTTGATCACTTGGCTTTGCCCGTCGCCCCAGTCGATGGTCCACTGCGTGATGGTGTCCAAACCAGGTTCAAACGCAATCAGGGTCGAGTAGGAAACGGCTTCTCCCGCGACGGCGGAATGATTGCCGCCCGGCCCCCCTCCAAAGAAGATCACGATCGTCGGGGCTACGTTCTGGACCTGCACCGTCCACGGGTCGGCCTGCACCTCTTCGCCGCCGGCGATGAGCGCGGTGGCAACGATATCGAAGGCGGCGTCGCCGTCGACGTAGTTATGTGACGCTTGCGTCACCGCGCCTACCTCGTCGATCGTGCCGTCACCCCAGTCGATCCGCCAACCGGCGAGTTCGGCGTGTTCGAGCGACAGGTTCAAACGGTACGGGGCAAAGCCGTAGCGGTTCTCGTTGTGCGTGGCGGGCCCGGTGGCCGTGGCAATAATGGCTTGCTCGATCACGACCGTCTGGGAAGAAAACGCGTACGTGCCGTCTTCGTCCGTGGCCGTACCACTGATCGTGTAGGTGCCCGGGGCGCTGTACGTGTGAGACAGATTGGCCGAAGCGCCGTCGACGCTCGTTTGTTCGCCGTCGCCCCAGTTCACCGTCCAATTGGTCACGGTGTCCTCGCCCGGGTCGAAGCCCACCGTACCCCGGAACCCGACCTCGTCCGCGGTCGTGGCCGTCGAGATGCCGCCGCTGGTTTCGACGCCAGAAAGACTGATGTGCAGATACGGCGCGATATTGTTCACGGTCAGGACGTGCGGGTCAGCCTCTACTCGCAGTCCGTTGGTCAGCACCGCGGTGGCTTGGATGGTGACCGCGCTTCCGTCGCCGTCCGTGTATTGGTGGCCGACGAACGCATTGGGATTCGCCGTGACGAACTCCTGCAAGCCCGTGCCGTCGCCCCAGTCGATCTCCCATTTCTCGAGATCTCCGTTCTCCAGCGTCAGCGTCAGGTAGTAGAAGCCGTAATACCGCTGTTCAGACGTGACCTCCGGCCCGGTCGCCGTGGCCACCGCCGCGGGCGTATCGTCGCCCTCGTAAGCCCCCGCGTCCGGCGTCGCGTCGCGCGGTTTGCCGTCGATGTCCGTCGGCACCGCCGATGAGCCGCCGCCGATGTTGATCGCCGGCGAACCGGGCAGGAGCCGGAAGTCGTCGTCGGATTCACCGTCTAAATTAAATCCGGGCACGCCGTCCGGGCCAAGCACATCCACGAACTGCGGATCACCCGTGACACTGCCGCCATCGAGTCCGGTAGCCGTATGCCAGTCCGCAAGAGACATGCCCGATTGATCTTGATATCGGATCACGCCCGCGGCGCCGTCGACATAGAAAACGTTGCGGTCACTGACAAAAGGCTCTGCATTGCCGGTCGGCAGTGGGATCGTGTCGGCCAGAATCAATGCCTCCGAATTTTGAGACACAAAAATGTTGTTCAGGACTTCGATGTTGACGAGGTCGCCGACATCGTCGCTCTCGATGCGGATGGCCGGGGCGTCCGAGCCGGAAACCGTGTTGTGGGCAACGACCGCTTTCCTCTCCGGGGTGCGTCGATTGTCGGCATAGAGTTGAATGCCAACGGTCGAGTTTCCGTAAACAATATTGTTCGATGCGATCAGCTCATCCGAACCAGAATTGCTGTAAGCAACAAGGTCTAGGCCCGTCTGGTTGCCAAACACAATGTTGTTCGACACGATGGTCCCGCCCGTAGCGTGGATGCCTACGTCGAGTTGCTCGATGCGGTTGCCAACCACTGACGAATCACCAGACACGGAGACACCGGTACCAACGCCGGTACCCCGGATGTAGTTGTTTTCCAGATGGGCATCCTGCGCTTCGACCGCAAAGCCCGCGCCGATGATCTGCGTATCGCGTAGTGTCGCACCATCGGAAAGACTGATCAGGGGCACATCAATACTTGAAGAATCAGAAGCCGGGAAGAGATTGCCCGCTACAACAATATCCCCGACAACACTCAATCGCGTAGAAGAAGATATGGAATCCATAAAGACATTGGGTGTCTCGCCAGACGCTGCGTCACGGACACCGACCCAACCAGAAGAATCACTACTTAAACTAACGCTATAGCTTTCAAAAACGTTTCCGTATATATGGACGTTTTTATGAGTCCCTGAGATTGGAACATAGGCATATTTAAAGTAGTTGTTCGCGATGACCGTATTTTTAGACGTGGTCAAACCGCCGCCCAAGAAGCCTGTGTTGATTACGCCGTTGCCGCTCCCGCCGGCATTTTCTATATGGTTGTTCACAATCGACACATTGTGCGAATTCGGAATCTGAACGGCGTGAGCCCAGGCGCCATAAATCTGATTATTGTCGATAACCGACCCGTGAATCCCGAAGCCGGTAATAAAGGCCGGATGGAATCCACCATCAATTTTCACATTACCCGTGAACCTGCCATCTTCAGCCGACGTTTTGATGCTGATATGCGGAACACTACTGTCGTATCCATTGCCGACCCTATCTGGCGATCCAAACACAATGTTACTGACCGTCAAGCCGCGAGACTCAGATTCTGCGTCAACGCCAACAGAAGCATAAACAATATTAAAATCCGTGAGAGTCACATCGGCCGCATCGTCAACGATAAATGCGTGCGGCACGCCCTCAATTAGCCATTGGCTGCTGTTAACTGGCGTGGCTCGCCCTCCTACCACGGTTTCTTGCCGCGATCCTGCGATCGTGACGCCGCTGTCGTCGGACCCAATCGTGGTGCCACCAAAGTATTCGCCGACTTCAACGACGATCATGTCGTCGTCGTTGAGGTTGTACCGATCGAGGACGGCCTGGATGGAAGGCAGGGGCGTATCGGCGGTGCGGCCGTCGTGGTCGAGGCGGCCCGCGGCGGTGGTGCGGAGGTTGTCGGTGAGGTCGTTGTCGTCGGGGGCGGCGACGTAATAGACGTTGGTTTCGCTGCGGTGGTGGGGGACGATCTCGAGGTCGTAGGCCACCGGGCCGTGGGACGCGAGGTGGAGGAAGTATTCGCCGGCGGGGAGGGTGGCCTCGAGGAAGCCGTCGGCGAATTCGCCGGGCTGACGCGAGATCAGGTCGCCGTTGGCGTCGTAGAGCGACAGGTCGGGGGCGGGGCCCCCGCGGGCGGTGACGAAGACGCTGAGGTGCTCGGCGTCGGCGAGTTCGAAGCGGTACCAGTCCTGCTCGGCGGCGCTGCGGATGGCGGTGCCGGTGAGGTGCAGGCCCGGGGCGAGGCCGAGGTTTTCGGCGGTTTCGCGGGTGCCGTTGCCGGTGAAGCGGTCGGTAATCGTCGGGCGGTCGTCGACGCCGGCGACCTCTTCGAACTCCAGGAACACGACCTCGGCGATGTCGAAGCGCCAGGTCTTCTTGAAGATGCCCAGGTCGATGGTGACGTAAGCGTCGACGAAGCCGCCGAGCTCGCCCTCGTAGCCGAAGGTGTGGAAGAGGCCGCCATTGTCGATCAGGTCGATGAATTCGTCGATGTAGACGACGCCGTTGTTGTCGGTGTCGTTGAGGTTCAGGCCGAAGTTGGCGAACAAGCCGCCGCGGATGCCGGCGCGGAAGACGGAGAAGAGGTTGAACTCGGCGACGGCGGCCACGTAGGCGGAGAGGTAGGCCTCGCTGACGTCGGGCCCGGTGCCATCGGCGTTGGCGGTGTCGGAGATGTAGAAGCCGTTGAGCAGTTGGTCTTCGCGGCCGGTCTCCTGGAACTGCCGGTAGCCGCGGGTGTCGTAGCCGAAGCCCAGGTCGATGCCGGCGGCGATGCCGCTCTGGAGGCCGCCGAAGAGGAACGGCGGGATGATCGGGTAGACGGGATACGGGTCGAGGTCGTAGCGGAGCTCGAACGCGGGCCAGTCCCAAGTCAGCAGGGGGATGTCCTGGCCGAGCAGGAGGTTGAAGGCCAGGGCGGGGTTGTCGATCAGCGGCAGCGCGAGCCCGACGTTGTCGATACGGTTGAAGTAGGCGCTGACCGGGGACGGGTCGTCGAAGGAGACGGGTTCTCCGCTGGGCACGAAGAACTGGAGGATGTCTTCGGGGCTCAGATCGGAGAGGTCGTTCTCGGGGCTGCGCAGGTCGAGGTTGATGCCGCCGCCGAACAGCGTGCTGAAGGTGCCGATCGGAACCTTGAACTCGTGCCCGCCGTTGGAGACCAAGGCGGCGTCGCTGACGAGGCTCGCGATCTGGGAAGCGACGTCGATGAAGTCGGCGGTCTCCTCGTAGCCGAAGATGCGGGCCAGGTCGATGAAGTTGATATCCCGGTCGAGCAGGTCGGAGAGGACGGGGATCGGGTCCTGGAGCGCGTCGAGCGCGGGCCGGACCGGGTCGATGACGCGGTCGATTTTTGCGAGGATCGGGCCGACGTAGGTGCCGAGGGTCGCGCTCAGGTCGATCACGATGTTCTCGAGCCGCACCTCGGGGACGTTGCCGATGCGGCTGGCCGCTTCGCGTTCCGCCTCACTGGCGTCGGCGTCGGGCGCGAACACCCAATCGACGAGGACGTCGAACTCGATCGCGGGCAGGCCGGCCACGGTGGTGTCGGCGACGATCTTGAGGTTGGCGTCCAACTCGGCGTTGATCGTGAAGTCGACGATCCGGTTGGGGGCCCGCGACCCGGTGTAGGTGGCCTCGGCGAGCGTGAGCCTGCCGTCGCCGTCCAGGTCGTGGAGGTCTATGTCGATCGCCGCGGTGAACTCCGACGGGTCGTCGGGGTCGTCCATCGCTTTGGCCCGGAGGAAGCCCATGGTCGCGGTGGCCTCGAACGGGTCGTCCCCGCTGCCGCCGGGGAGGTACGCGCGGATGTCGGCCGACAGCTCGCTGTCGCTTTCGTCGGTGACCAGGAAGACGCCCAGGCCGGGGATGACGCCGAACTGAAGGTCAAAGTCCCAGCCGTATTCGACCTTGACGTCGCCGTTGATGTCCAGGCCCAGGCCGGGCAGCCCGAGGTCCAGATCGACGTCCAGGTCCAGCAGGTCGGCGGTCTGCCCGATCCGCGTGGTGATCATCAACTCGTCTTCGCTGAGCTCGACCAGGATGTCGTCCTTGGTCCCGGCCTCGCGCTGCACCGGGTTCGGATCGTCGGTGTCGAAGGGCGCGAGGATCAGGCCCGCGCCGCCCTCGTCGTGGCCCAGGGCGTCCCACAGCGCGTCGTGGACCTCGTCGCGCAGGTTCGCGTCGTCGTGCAGTTGGCCGTCGTAAAGGTCGGCGCCCAGGAACGCGGCGCTGGTCAGGATGCGCAGGTTGGTCATGAAGTTGGCGGCTTCACGCAGGTCGTCGCCGATGAACGGCAGGTCGATCCCGAAGACCTCGCCGTCCAGGATATTCTCGACGTAGCGGGCCAGCTCGTCCCAGCTCTCGGGGAGCTCGGTGAGGTCCTCTTCGAGGTTGAGCGCCGCGATCAGGCCTTCGAGGTTGGGCCCGGTGATCGTCGTGGTTTCGAGGGGGTTGCTGATGTCGTCGATGGCCAACACCAACGGGTCGCCCAACGAGGCGTTGGGGGTCGGGAAGAACAGCGGCAACTCGGCGTACACGTTGCCGCTCGCCGCTAAGTTGAGTTGTCCGAGGGCTTCGAACAGGCCGTACCGGCCGTCGTCGTTGCCGCCATCGGTGGTGTCGTCGTCGGGCTTGAGCGTGACGTTGAACGTGAGGGGTTTGTATTCAACCTCTTGGTCTTCCGTGCTTTCGTTCTCTGCGCCTCCCTCTTCCGAATCATCCTCGACGACACCATCGTTGATGCGGACGATCGCGTCCTTGGTATACAGCGTCGGGAGAGAGCCCAAGTCCAAGCCCAGGTCCAGCCCCTCGGCGTCGACCAGGACCGAAGCGTTGAAGGTTGCGTCGTCCTTGACGTAAAACTCGGGCAGACCGCCTTCGGGGAGGATCACCCCAAAGGTCGCGTCCACGTCGGCGGTGGCCTTGATCTGGATGCGCTCGGCGTCGGATTCGGCGGTGATCGCGCTGTCTCGGGTCAGGCCCAAGCCGTCGGCGACAGCCGCATCCAGGAAGATGCCGAGTTCGCCTTCCTCCTCGAACGTGTCGTCCCAATCCAGGCGGAACTCGTGTTTCTTTGGTTCGTCGGGATCCGCGGGATCGCCCGTCGATTCGTCCGTGGACACCTTGATTTCGACCTCGGCGTCGATCCCCAGTCGATCCTTCACGTACCGCGTGACCTCGTCGACGAGGCTCTCGAACGATTCGGGCGGGTCCGCGATCAGGTGGGCGCGGAGCTCCGAGAGCTCTTCGGACAGCTTGATGTGGTCGTTGACGCTCTTGTTGATGACCGGCAGTTCGTCGGAGAGGAGTTCGGTTTTTTCGAGCTCCTGGAACCACTCGATCGCCCCGTCGAGGACCAGGATGAATTCGTTGAGCGTGATCCCCGCGAAGGCTCGCAAAGCGTCGAAATCTTGCGTCTGAGTGATGACCAGGGTTGAGAGATCGGTCAGATCGGCCCACTCGACTCGGTAGCCCGGGATGCCCGGAACCTGGTCGAGTTCCGAGTTGGCGAACTGGATGTTGGACAGGTCGAGCACGGCCCCGGAATCGAACGTGAGATCGAACGCGGCGGTGCCCTCGGAGCCCACCGCATCGAGCAGCTCGCTGAGCCGCACGGCTTCCTGTTCCCCGGTGGCGGGGTTGAGGTGGTTGAAGGTGAAGCTGGCATGGGCGTTGGCCAGCCCATCCACCACCGTGAGGTCGGTAAAGCCCAAACGTGCGTCCGCGGTGATCGGATCGGCAGATAAAACAACCGAGCCGCTGGCCGAAAGGTCGTTGACCGTGACGCGGTCGGTGAAGCTCTGCCGCGGCGTGTTGACCGCGGCCAACCGCAGCTCGGTCCGCGCGGCGTTGGGCGTGGTCCCGGCGATCTCTTGGTGCCCGACCAGGCCGATCGGGGCCGGGTTGATCCCTTCGATGCCACCGATCTGCTGGCCGGTGTCGTTGTACGTTGCGGGCTCGGTGCCGGCGCTGAGAACGACGAACGGCTGATCGGCTGCCGACGACAGGACCAGCCGGCCCTCGTGGTTCACCGAAGCGAACACCTGGCCGACGAATCCGGCGGCGTCAATCGCGCTCTGGATCGAGGCGACCAAATCTGCGCGACTCGTGATCGGGGCCGGGCTATCCGCCGCCGGAGGCACGATGATTTCTCGATAAATCTGACCGTCCGTGCTCAGCAGGAACGACGCTTCTTCGGTGGTTACACCATCCGCGGGCAACGCCGAGCCGCCCACGAGCGTCCGGCCGATCTCCGGCACCAGCACCAACAGCCCGGCGGCCCAACGTCCGGTGGTATCGGCCAGCCGGAGCTGGCCGTCGTCGGTGAGTTCCGCGCGGACGTACGCGTCGGCCCCGGCGCTGGCGATCGCCGCGTTGATGTCTGCAATCAAATGGTCCGCCGAGGTATTCGATGCATCCGGAGAAACCGTGATATCGAAGAATTGATGTTCCTCGGTGGTCAGACCGGCGACCCCGATGCGGAACACCGCGTCGGCGGACAGGCGGCCATCGGTCGGCAAGATGTCGATGGCGTCGCCGGGCAGCTGGCCGCCGTTGGCGACAATGCTGGATTCACCGCCGCGCAGGTCGATCGACAGATCGAACGCCACGTCGTAGGCCGCGCTGGTCTCCAGATCGGTGCCGACTTCGAGCAGGAGCAACTCGCCCAGGTCCAGGTCCGCACGAAGCGGGGTCGTGTCAGATTGGGCGTCGCCGGCGGTAAATGCGAGGTTGATCTGGTTTTCCGCTTCGTCGTACTCCAGATCAAGCGTGACCGAACCCAAGAAATCGCTAGACGCGTCGAAGTCGTCGATGAGGTTCAGCAGGTCGTCAACGGTTTCAAACCGGGGGTTGCCCGCGTCGTCCCGCAGGTTGGGCAGGATCACGTGATTGATGATCGCGCCGACCACGGCGTAATCGCTGAGGTTCACGTCGGCGATCGCCAAGTCAACCCCCAACGACTCGCCCGCCGAACGCACCAGCCACGAGCCGACGCTCTGGAACAGATCGATCACTCCGTCGGCCGACACGGTCCTGAACTGCTGCAGGCCTTCCAGATTCCCTTCGTATTCGATGGACGGCTGCGGATTAGTCAGCAGGTTCTCGACCGTCAGGGTCAGCGCCGGCGGATCGGGCAGGGTCCAGGTGCCGATCTGGAGGAATAGCGGGAGGCGGAAGGCGAGCCGTTCTTCGAGGATCTCGAGCGAAGCATCGACGACGCTGTCCGCCGAGTCGCTGTCCGGGATGATCTGCGCCCGCAGCGCGAAGTCGGCCGAAGCGTCGCTGAGGCCGACGTCAAAAATCCCGACCCGCGCGACAAAATCCCCATCGTTGATCCCGGCGCCGATTGCCAAGTCGATGGGCTCATCGATCTGTCCAAAGAATCTGGGGAAGCCGAAAGTTGGGTCTGTTTCCACCCCAAAGCTGAGCTTGAAGTCGACGGCGGCGAAGGCGTCCACGGTCGCGTTTAGGTCGAGGTCCAAGCCGACGTTTTCGAGGTTGTCGGCGAGCAAATCGCTTTGAATATCCCAACGGGACGCGCGTTGGAACTGGAAATCCAGACCAAACTCGATCCGACCGTCCGTGATAAACGCGTCCGCCGGAGCTCGCAGCCGGACGCCCGTTTCTTCGAGTTCGGCGTTGAGTTGCTCGATCTCGCCCTCGACCCAGGCCGCGATCGTGGCGTTGAGATAGTTGACCACGCCCTGAACCGTCAGCGTGCCCGACCCGGCGTTCGCGTCGAGGTACTGCTGCAACGGCGTGATGAGTTGCGTATCGATCTGATCGTGTAGTTCGCCTAAGAAGCCGCTGACCGTAGCCGGGCTGATCTCTGAATCATCGACGCCTTGGCTCTCCAAGAACTCGACCACTTGATCTAAGTCTTGAAGTTGACTCACGCTGGTTGCGATCGCATCGGTCAGTTGTCCCAAGCCGTTGCGCAGGACGCTGATCTCGGAAACGGAGAGGGTTCGATCTTCGGCCGTATTGGCGAGAGGCGCCGGCGGGGGCGAAACCTCGAATCGGGGCTGCGCGGCGTAGGCGTCGTCCAAGCCGACGGCCTCCGTATCCGGCGCCGCCGAGGCTTCGAGCGCGAGCAGGTCGTCCGATGAACGTCGATCGTCGAGGCCTTTCAAGGAATGGTGGGGGCTGGCACTAAGCAGGTGCCTGGGCTCGAGCGGCTCGACCGAAGCCTGTCGCCGCGAAACCGCCAAGCCGGGGTAGGCGTACCGCCGATGATCACGAATCGCTTCTTTACGCGCGTGCAACGACGCCCAACGACAAAGCCAAATACACCACTGAGGCATTGCGGTTCCCCGTGCGGAGGAATTAATATGAACCCGAACGAAATCAATGTTCAGAAGACACAGCCGTGTTGAGTCTACTGCGGCCCGCAAATGGCACAAGCGGATCGGCGACTTCTCGTGGAAGATTCGTACTTTTTGAACCGCGCGCGGAGCGTTCGGCTTCTGATCAAGCTCAACCAAACCGTCCCGGCTTGTCTCGAGCCGCGCTCCGCTGATGAGCGCCGTTTCGATCAGCGCCTTGCTCCGGCTCGCGACCGTCGCCGTCCGACCGGTTAGAGTCGGCTGATGCTCGCCCAGGTGCACAGCTTCGTGTTGCACGGCATCGAGCCCGGGGACTGCGAGGTCGAGTTGGACCTCGCCGACGCGGGCGAGTTCCCGTCCAGGCCGGTCGTTGTCGGTTTGCCCGACGCCGCGGTCAAGGAATCCATCGAACGCGTGCAGTCGGCGGTCGTGAACTCGGGGTTCACGATGCCCGCGGGTCGGATCACCATCAACCTGGCCCCGGCGGACCAGCCCAAGTCGGGCCCGCGTTACGACCTGCCCATCGCCGTAGCGCTGCTGCTGGCCCAACGTACGATCCAGACCGACACGCACCGCACGCTTCGTTTCGCGGGCGAGCTGGCGTTGGACGGCCGGGTGCGTCCGGTGTCGGGGGTGATCAACCTCGCGCTGCTGGCCCAGCGGGAAGGCTCGACGGGCGTGGTGGTGCCGATCCCGAACGCCGCGGAGGCCTCGGCGGTGCCGGGGATCGACGTGTTCCCGGTGGACTCGCTGGCGGCGGTGGTGGGCCACCTCAGCGGCGACCACCCGATCGAGCCGGTGCCGCCGGCGACGTTCGACCCGTCGGCGGTGGCGCCGGATGAGACGCTGCCGGACTTCGCGGACATCCGCGGACAGGAGGGCGCTAAGCGGGCGCTGACCATCGCCGCCGCGGGCGCGCACAACGCCCTCATGATGTGATCTATAAACAAGCCATCTTCACGATCTTTCACCCCAAATCTAGTGTAGACCAATTGGAAGACATCACACAGGTCGCTCCCCTGCCGAGTATTAAGGCAAGCCAAAATCGCGCGAACAACGGCCTTGTCAAAAATCGCGTTTTCGACATAGATGTGTTTGCCATGAGGCAAGGCGCCACGGCAAATAGCAGGCGATAAGGAAGGGTCTCGCCATCCGCTTTGAGTGTGAATGCCGCGCTATGTTCGCGTAACAGATTAGTTAGGGAAAGCAGAGTATCGATACCATTTTATATGAATAGCGACGTGATGATCCCGAGATTTCAGATAGCCTGCACTTTTTCTCGATCATGAATTCCTTTCAGCGGCTTGAAGTCCGCTCGGCACATTGATATCGATGATTATAAGCCTGAGGCCAATTATATCGACCTGTCGATCTTTTTATGATATCCGCACCAACATCGGTAAATATTATTTCGATCCACATATGCCTCGCCATGATAAAACGACGCGTCAATTCGACTAGATTTTTATTTTTTTGATTCAAGGAGCTCCAGTAGCTTATCTATTGTAATGCGCTGTGAATCAAATGAGACTCTTGCGGCTCTCCAAACGGTCCCCTTTGTAAAATTTAAAATAAACAACTAGGGAAATCGACCGATGACT
>JBCDCH010000045.1 GCA_039182125.1 Planctomycetota bacterium | reverse complement strand
CGACGGACCGCCGGTGCGAGATCGGCCATCGGGTCGGCGTCGTCGGAGGACGCGGCGGCGGGGGCGTCGGCTTTCTCTTGCTTCACGGGGGCGGCTTCGGCCTTGCCATCGGGATCGATCGTCGCGATCACGTCGCCGACCTCGACGGTGTCACCTTCCTTGGCGATGTGCTTGAGTACTCCGGCGGCGGTGGCGGGCATGTCCGTGTTGGCCTTGTCGGTCTCCATCTCGCAGACCGGCTCGTCGACTTCGACGGCCGCACCGTCCGGCTTGAGCCATTTGAGAAGGGTTGCTTCCGCCACGCTTTCGCCCATCGAGGGCACTTCAAGATCGATCGCTGCCATGGAACGCGGATCATAGCGACGTGGATCCAGTCCGCGAGGGGCGCGGCCCACGTCCGTTCGGATGTTGTGGCATCTTGTGGCCGCTCAACCGATGTCGATGGGTCGGCCGATGCTCGTGGGATGAACAAACGCGTCCTCACCTTTGCCGCCGTCACCGTTCTTAGCATCAGCGGCTTGATCTTCGCCGAGGAGACGACGATCCGTCTGACCAACGGCGACATCGTCAGCGGCGAGGTGCTCAGCGAGACCGACACGGAGGTCCGGCTCATGCACCCGGTGTTCGGCGAGGTAACGGTGCCGATGTCCAACATCGACGCGATGGGCCCCGAGGTCGGTGCGCGGGTCGAGGCCAAGGACGCCACGCAACTGCAACGCGAGGACGAGCTCGAGGCGGCGGAGGAAGCCGAGGCGGCCGACGCTGTCACCGCCGCCGTGGACACCGAAGACCTGAGCGACGCCCAACTCGCCCACCGCAACCAAAAGCCCGGCTTCTTCGACGGTCCGTTCCTTAGGGGCTACGACAAGGAATTCTCTCTGGGCCTGACCGGTACCGACGGCAACACCGAGACGCTCGCTTTCGTCACCCAGTTCACCGCCAACAGCGAATCCGAGAAGTTTCGCACTGGTATCAAGGCCAACTACTTCCTTACCCAGGACGAGGGCGACCGGACGCGCAACGAAGGCCGTGGTCAGGTGGACCGTGACTGGCTGATGAAGGACTCCAAATGGTTCGCCTTCGGCAACGCGTTTTACCAGTACGACGAGTTCGAAGTGTGGGAGAGCCGGGTCGGCGCGTTCGGCGGGCCGGGCTACACGTTCTACGACAGCGCGAAGTTTCGTCTGCTCGGCCGGGTTGGGGCCGGCGTCCAGTACGAGTTCGGCGACGTCAACGAACTGACGCCCGAAGCCCTCATCGGCGTGGAAGGGCACTGGCAGGTGGCCGAGAATCAGAAGTTCACTTTTTCCAATACGCTGTTCCCGAGCCTCGAAGATTTCTTCGAAAACCGCAACGTGACCGAGCTGTCCTACACGATCGACCTCGACCGCGGTGACGGGATGCAGATCTCCTTCGGCGTGCTCAACGAATACGAGTCGAGCACCGAAGGCATGACCGAGAACAACGACCTGAAGTACTTCGCCGCGCTCGGCTTCGAGTTCTAGGCGTTCGGGTCAATGAACCGGGCGGTTGACCCGATACCATCGGGGCATGGACTTCGAGCCTGTCAGTGACGTGATCGCGGAGTCGCGGATGGAGGGTACGTCGCTGGTGATCGTGCCGGTGGGCGACATCACCGCGGCCAACGCGCCCGAAACCCGGCAGGAAGTGCTTGCCCTCGTCGCCGAGCACACGCCCAACCGTGTCGTGTTCAATCTGAATCGAGCGAGTTTCTGCGATTCGAGCGGGGTGGCAGTGCTGGTCGAAGCATTGAGCAAGCTGCCGCCGGCCTACCGCAAGCGCGGCGTGTGGGTCGCCGAGGCCGCCCAGCGGGTGCGTGGCATGATCGAGATCTGTCGGCTGACCAGCATCCTCAATCTTGCCGACAGCGAAGCCGAAGCACTCAACGCTTAGCGGTCAGGAAGTTCGCCAACACATCGCCGTAGCGTTCGGGTTCTTCGGCGAACCCGGCGACGTGCAGCGCGTCGAAATCGGCCCACGTCCCGCCGACCGCGTCCACCGCTGATCGCAGCTTCGCCGCATCGTCCGCCGGGGTGTACGGGTCACGCGTCGAGTGCATCACGAGCAGTGGCACCGTGATTTTCGGGATCGTGTTGAGCGGCGCGAGCTCGGAGAAGTCCGCGCCAGTCCGCCACTGGGCAACGTCCATGACCAGCGGAGCCGAGCCCGGCAGCGGGAAGCCGAAGTGGTCGCCGTGGTGGTACGCCGCGTCGGGGAAGCTCGTGTACGGGCTTTCGAGGACGACGTGGTCGACGTCGTTGTGCTCGGCCGCGTAGGCCGCAATGATGGCTGTCCCCATGCTCACTCCGAAGAGTGCGACTTCGCGGGATTGCTCCGGGCGTTGACTCCGCAACTCTCCGAGCACCGCGGCAAGGTCGTGGCGTTCTTCATGGCCATGCGTGCAGAGTGTGCCATCGGCGTCGCCGTGGGCACGTTGGTCGTAGGCGAGCACGTTCCACCCCAACGCGTGCCAAAGCGGTGCCCACGCGATCACGTCGACCTTTCCGCCGGCCCAGCCGTGGACGAGCACGGCGGTCTTGGTACTGCCTTCGTGAGGCATCCACCAGCCGGGCAGCTTCAAGCCGCGCACGACGAAGTCCATCGACTCCCAGTTGAGGCCGACGTCGTTGGGTGTGAGCCTGCCGAGTCGGCGTAGTGCCCGGGCGTCATCCATCCTTGGCGGTCGCAGCAGCAGTCGCAGGTTCGCCCACAGCAGCGTCAGCAACAGCACGGCGAGCGTCGCGGCCATGACCAGCCCGAGGGTCCAGAGCGTTGATAGTTCGGGGAGCCGGTCGGGCACGGGCCGGCATGGTAGCGCCGATTGCAGCGTTTCCCGGTCGTTGACCGATAAGAACTTCGTGAGCAAGCTTGTCTTCTTATTGGCGTTGATCGCACTGCTGGTGGGTTGTCAGACCCGGCAGATCGAATCCGGGGCAAACCAGTACGAGTACGACCCGGCCGTCACCGGCGGAGCAGTCACCCCCGCCGAGCCGATCGTGGTCGGTGGCCCAACCGATGTGAACGCCGACGTGCTGTTCGTCGAGACCGACGATCCGGCGTTGCTCGAGGCACCCGTCGCCTACGAACCGGTCACCTACCAGCCCGAGCCGCGAACCTACGTGGTGCGTAAGGGCGACACCTACTACGGCATTGCCGCCCGCGAACTCGGGAGTGGTCGGCGCTGGCAGGAAGTCGCCGCCCTGAACCCGCAGTACCCGAGCGACCGGCTGCCCATCGGTGTGAAGATCAAGCTGCCGTAAAGCTCACGGCGTGAGCCAGGTCGCGTGCCAGCCTTCACTCCACACGAGCCGACAACGCACATGACCGGCGTGGTGCAGGTGCAGATAGTCGATCGTGGTTGCAACGCCGCGGATCACCGCGAAGTTTGCACGGCCCGCTTCGGGATCATCCGACTGCGGGCGTTCGTCGTAAGGGGCTTCCGCCCGGGTGCCCGGCGCGTAGGGGCGTTCGTAGCACACCCGGCTGCCCCGGCCCGTCGCGGCCCACCGTTCCGCCGCAACCTCGTCGTCGGTGTGGACCCTCGCGTCGGTGGCGATGACCAGCTGTGTTTTGTGGCCGGCGTCGTAGAAATGCCAAGTCGCGTGGCCGGTGATGGCGATCTCCTCGACCTTGTTGCTGCGCTGGTCGCAGTGGCAGGCCAACACCCGCTGCTCGGCGTCGGCGATTCGTAACACCACCGTCCGCACGTTCGGCAGGCCGGCTTCGTCGACCGTCGCCAGGGCCGGCGTGTGAAACGCGTGTCGCCGGTCCGCACAACCTCGACCCAGCAATGCCCACGCCCGGCGTATGATCCCGTCGATATCCTTCGGACAGTCTTCCACGCCCAACAGCCTATGCGAATTCTCGGCATCGACCCCGGCACGCGTCTGACCGGCTACGGCGTCATCGACTTTCACCCGTCGACGCCCGCCCTGATCGACGCCGGGGTGATCCGTCTCAACGGCGACGCCGACATCCCGCACCGGCTCGTCGAACTCGAAGCCGAGCTTGACGAGATCCTCGCCGAGCATCGCCCCGACGTCTGCGCGGTCGAACAGCTCTACGCCCACTACAACCACCCGCGCACCAGCATCATCATGGGGCACGCCCGTGGTGTGATTCTGCTCTGCGCCGCCCGGGCAAACGTCCGTGTCCGCGAACTCTCTGCCAACCGGATCAAGCAATCGCTCACCGGTCATGGCCACGCGAGCAAGGAACAAATGCAGGCCGCGGTGCAACACCAGTGGGGCCTGCCGCAGCCGCCCGAGCCGGCCGATGTCGCCGACGCGCTGGCGGTGGCGCTCTGCTGCGGTCGCGATACGGCACGTTAGACCCGGCCCTACCGTGGCCCATGCTTTCGGCCATCACCGGCGAGATCCAGTCCGTGACCGACGACCGTGTGACGCTCGCCGTCGGGCCGATGACGCTGGACGTGCTGGTGCCAGCGGCCGACGTTCCGATGCTCGAAGCGGCTCGCGGCGCGGCGCGGACTTTTCACACCGTGCTGTACATGGAAGGCGAGTCGGCCGGCAGCAACCTCACGCCGCGACTGATCGGTTTCGCCCACGAGCCGGACAAACGGTTCTTCGAGAAGTTCGTCACGGTGAAAGGCATCGGGCCGCGCAAGGCACTCAAGGCGATGGTCATCTCCGCCGGCGAGATCGCCGCCGCGATCGAGGGCAAGGACGCGCGGGCACTGCAAAAACTCCCCGCGGTGGGCAAGCGTTTGGCCGAGACGATCGTCGCCGAGCTCAGTGGCAAACTCGCCGCGTTCGCCACCGCCGATGTTCCAAGCACGCCGAGCACGCCCAAACGCGGGGCGGTCGAGGAAGACGCGATCGCGGCACTCATGGCCTTGGGCGAGCGCCGCAGCGAGGCCGAGCGGTTGCTCGATGCGGTGCGTGATCAAGCGGACACGGTCGACGGGTTGGTGCGAGCGATGCTGGCCAAACGGTGAAGTTCGGGTGATCGGCATGGCCGCTTAAGTGATCATGCCGGAGCGCATGTCTTCGAGAATCCCCGCAAGCACTAAACTCGCACCTTGGGGCATGAACGCTTCCGTTCCGTCCAACACCGTTGCCGCGAATGCGTCGGCCTCGATTGCGTACAACGGCCGATCATCTGGCACGTCGACCCACTCCGGCCCGGTCTGCCGCGTAACGGGTCCGTCCTGTTTTGGTGGCGTGCCGCGGTGGATCGTGAAACCCGCCTCACCGATCGGCGGCTTCCACGGCACCGGCACTTCGATCCAACCTTCGTCGCCGCAAATGTGCAACGTGTTGTTGGCCTGCGTCGTAAGCGCACAACTGAACTCGGCGACCACCCCGTTGGAGAACTTCAGCACGCCGGTCGTTTGCTCGTCGACGCCACGTTCGTGCATTCGGCTGATCGCGTGCCAGCTTTCGGGTTCAGTGCCAGCCACCATCATCGCCGCGTTGATGCAGTAGCACCCGACGTCCATCAACGCGCCGCCTGCAAGATTGCTGTCGAAACGGACATTGCCGTCGATCTTCCTGGTGCGATAGCAGAAGCTGGCACGGACGAGTTTGACGTTGCCGATCGCGCCTTCGCGGAGGGCTCGTTGCAGTTGCAACGTCTGGGGATGAGCGCGGTACATGAACGCCTCGACGAGCACGCGATCCGCTGCTTCTGCTGCCGCGAACATCGCTTCCGCATCCGCCCGGCTCGTCGCGAGCGGCTTCTCGCAAAGCACATGTTTTCCCGCGGCGAGCGCCTTTTCGGTCCACTCCCTATGCAGCGTGTTGGGCGTCGAGACGTAGATCGTATCGACCTCGTCATCGGCGAGCAGGGCGTCGTAGTTGCCGTGGCGGTTCATTGGCCCGAACTGCTCGGCGAACCCGTCGGCGCTGGCCTGCGTCCTTGAGCCGACGGCGGTGATGCGGCAACGCTCCGATTTGCGGACGTCGGCCGCGAACTGCTTGGCGATGTTGCCGGTGCCGAGGATGCCGAATCGAAGTGTTGTCATGCCGCAAGCCTACCGAATCGGCCGGCGGTCAAAAGCGTGTTAGACTATCCGCCCATGTCCGACCCCACTCCCGAACTGCTGGCCCGTGGCGACGCCGTGCTGATGGACAACTACGCCCGCAACCGTGACGCGGTCATGGTCCGTGGACAGGGCGCGACGCTCACCGACGCGGCCGGCAAGACGTACATCGACCTCTTCGCCGGCTTCGGGGGCGCGGTGCTCGGGCATTGTCAGTCGGACCTCGTCGAAGCCGTCCAGCAGCAGGCCGCGACGCTCTGGCATGTCGGCAACTCGTTCCACACCCTCCCGCAGATCGAGCTCGGCGAGATGCTGGCGAAGCACGCCTTCGATGGGCGGGCGTTTTTCTGTCACGGCGGAGCCGACGCGAACGAGACCGCGGTGAAGGCGGCCCGCTTGTACGGCCATCGCGACGGGGGGAAACGCTGGAAGGTGATCGTGCTGAGCCGGGCTTTTCACGGGCGGACGTTGGCGATGATCGCGGCCAACAGTTCCGACGCGACCCGCGCCGGCTTCGAGCCGACCATCCCCGGCTTCGTTCGCCATGACCCCGACGACCTCGCCAGCCTCGAAAGCGTCATCGACGACGAAACGGCGGCGATCATGTTCGAGCCGACGCAGGGCGAGGGTGGCGTCTGGCCGATCTCGCCGGAGGACGCACGCCACGTTCGCGAGCTATGCGACAAGCACGGCATTCTGATGATCTGCGACGAAGTGTGGGTTTGCTTCCGCACGGGTTGGTGGTTCGGGCACCAGCGGTTCGATGGCGTGGAGCCGGACCTACTCACGCTCGGGAAGGCGATCGGCGGTGGTTTGCCGGTGGGCGTGTGCTGGGCGAAGCCGCACGTCGCGGAGCTGATGGTTCCCGGCAAGCATGGCTCAACGCTCGGCGGTAATCCGATCTGCGCCACCGCCGCTGCGACCGTGATGAAGGTCATCGAACGCGACGGGCTGGTCGATCGTGCCAGGACGCTCGGCGATCAGCTCAAGCAGCGCCTTGCGGAGTTTCCCGGCGTCACCGAAGTTCGCGGCCACGGCCTGTTTCTCGGCCTCGAACTCGAAAGCTCACCGGCCGACTTCGCCGTTCAGTGCGTTCGCGCCGGCGTCATCGCCAACCGCACGGGCACCGGCGTCATCCGGCTCGCACCGCCGATCAACATCGAGACCGATGAACTTGAGCAGGGGCTCGATCGTCTCAAGGGTGTGCTGGAAGGACTGCACCGATGAAGCGATTGTTCGATGCTCGTTACATGTTGTGCCTCGCGCTGTTTGCGGGCTGCGAGGCAGCGGAGACTGTCGTTGCGCCGCCGGTCGAGGCTCAGGTGGCACAGCCGTTGACCGCCCAGGTGCAGGCCCCGTACGTGCCTGCCGATCCGCAGCCGCAGCAGGTCACCGTTTTCGCCCTGACCGTGATCGACGTCACCGTGCCGGCCGGTCAGATCAGCCGCAACGAAGAGTTCTGGCTGCGTTTCGACGAGCAGATCGTCGATGTCGCCAGCAGCGATTTGCTCCAGAAAAACGGCATCCGCGTCGGCGTCGCACCGCTGGTCGAACTCGTCGAGCTTCAGGACATGATCCAGGATCCCGGCGCGCGACGCACCGACGTATTGCAGCTCGAGGACAAGTTCATCGAACTGCCGGTCAAGGACAACGTGATCCGCGAAGACCTGTTCTGGTTCGACGATCAGAATCGCGTCAACGGCCGGACCGTCGAGAACGCGAACTACCACATGATGGTCGGCTTTCGGCGAACGCCGCGGCGGACGGACCTGCTCACCGTGAGCATTTCGCCGGGCTATCGGGAGACCCGACAAAACCTGCGCTGGCGGCGAGGCGGCGATCGCGAAGTCATCGAGTGGCAGGCGAACGAACTGCTCTACGACCTGAACCTGCGCACCGACGTGGCGGTCGGGCAGTGCCTGGTCATCGCGCCCGGCCCCGACAGCGATCGCGTCGGAAGCATCGGTTCGGCGTTCCTCCGTGACATCGAAGGGCCCGAACGCGTCGAGCGCGTGATGGTGGTGGTCCCGCAGACGGTCAACATGAACATGGAACGCATCGGGGGTTGATGCGATGTCGCGTGACCGGGTGGTGATGTTCGGCGCGATCTTCCTGGGGGCGGCGGTCTTCGCATTGGTCCGTCACCTCGCGGGCGGGTGGAACGACGCGGTCATGCTCGTTGCGTTGATCATCGCCGTGGCGATACCGATCGTGGCCGCTTCGTGGATGTGGCGTCGGTTACGCGCGGACCTGTCGTGGAAGAACAAGCTTCTCGCCGGTTTCTGCCCGCACTGCGGTTACAACCGGCGCGGCACGGACAGTGCCGTGTGCCCGGAGTGTGGGAGATAAATCCGGCTGCGCTACGGCATCGGCTCAGAAATCCAGACCGCCCTTGAGCGGGGTTTTCTTGAGCTTCTTCTCGCGGGCTTTCTTCTCGGCCGGGGTCTTGTCGGGGGTGACGGGCAACTCGTTCTTCTTCGCGTCGGCTTCGATCGCCTTGGCGCTGCGGAGGCTCAGGCGCAAGCGGCGCTGTTCGGTGTCGAGGCTCAGGACGCGGGCCGTGACCTGTTGGCCCTGCTTGACAACGTCGCTGGTCTGGCGGACACGTTTGTCGGAGAGCTCGGAGATGTGAACGAGGCCCTCGACGGCCGGCTCGAGTTGGACGAACGCGCCGAAGTCGGCGACGCGCGTTACGGTGCCGACGTGTTCGGTGCCGGCGGCGTACTTGCCTTCGACGCCTTCCCACGGGTCAGGCGCGGCGGCTTTGAGCGAGAAGGATATCTTCTTCGACTTTGGGTCCATCGAGAGGATCACGAGCCGAACGGTCTCGCCTTCCTTGACAACATCGGTCGTGCGGTTGACACGCTGGTAGGAGAGTTCGCTGATGGGCAGCAACCCTTCGATGCCTTCCTCGACCTCGACGAATGCGCCGAAGTTGGTCGTCTTCACGACGCGGCCTGTGACGGTGGAGCCGACCTGATACTTCTCGGTGGCGTTGTCCCACGGGTTGGGCATCGACGCCCGCAGGCTCAAGCTGATCTTGTTCTTGTCGTGATCGACGCTCAGAACGGTGACCTCGACGTGGTCGCCTTTCTTGACGATGTCCTCCGGCTTGACGCCGCGGCGGTAGGTCATTTCCGAAACGTGCAGCAAACCATCGGCCCCGCCGAGGTCGACGAACGCGCCGAAGTCCATGATGTTCGAGACCGTGCCCGAGCGGACATCGCCCGGCTGGATCTCGGCCATCAGCTCTTTCTTCTTCTCACGCCGCTCGGCCTCGATGACCATGCGGCGGCTGAGAATCACGTTCTTGGTCGCCTTGTCGATCTTCTGGACCTTGGCCTCGAACTTCTCGTTGAGGAAGATCGAGAGGTCTTCGTGAAAGTGGATGTCGACCTGGCCGCTGGGCATGAACGCACGCAGCGCCCGGCCGATGCGGCATTCGAGTCCGCCCTTGTTCAATCCCGTGACGGTCGCCTCAACGACCTGCCCGATCTCGATGGTTTCGACGGTGGCGTTGCGGGAGGCTTTGCCCTTGCGGTTGAGGCGGTAGAGCTCGTCCTCCGCGTCGCGGCGTTCGATGACGAACGCCTCGTCCTCGCCGATGGTCGGCATTCGGCCGTCCCATTGATCGAGCGGCACGATGCCCTGGTGCTTGCCGCCGAGATCGATCATCGCCTCGTTCTTGGGCACGTCGATGGACATGATCTTGCCCGGATGTTCGCCGGTGAGTTCGGTGGCCGTTTGCTCGGGGGCGTTACTTTCGTACAGCGCGTCCATGTCGATGTCCCCCAGGGCGGCATCGACCTCGGCATCCACGGCGGCATCGGAAGGGCGGAACGTCTTGTTTTCGTCGGACATGGCGGTCGTGCAGGATAGCCGGGATCGAATGCAAATGGGAACGGTCGTAGGATTCGTCGATGTCGCCCCAAGATGCTTACGCCTCACTGATCGGAAAACTCCGCGAAGTCGCCCTGATCGGGTCCGCCGCCTCGACGCTCGAATGGGACATGCAAACGCAAATGCCCGAGCAGGGCATCGGCGTGCGCGGCGAGCAGTTGGAACTGCTTTCAACGTTGCGCCACGCCCGCTTCACCGACCCGGCCATCGGCGAACTCCTTGCGATCCTGACGACGAGTGACTTGGCCAAAGGCGATACGCCCGAGGCGGCGAACATCCGGGAGACCCAACGCGATTACACCCGTGCCTGCAAACTCCCGGGCGACCTGGTCGGTGCCATCGCCCGGCAGGAATCGGTCGGGCAGAAAGCATGGGAACAGGCGCGGAAGGCGGATGATTTTTCCCAGTTCGAGCCGCACCTTCGGACGATGGTGGGCTTGAAGCAGCAAGCCGCCGACGCCTACGGGCATGACGGCGAGCGGTACGACGCGCTGCTCGAGGAGTACGAACCCGGCGCGACGACGGTCGAGGTTGCGTCGGTACTCGAAGGTCTGCGTGGCCCGCTCGTCGAACTCGTCGCTGCGGTGAAGGACAGCGGCAAGGACGTGCGGCACGACATGCTGGAACGAAAGTATCCCGGCAAAGATCAGGCCGAGTTCGCACGGTTCGCCGCCCAGGCCGTTGGCTTCGACTTCGATGCTGGAAGAATCGACGTGAGCGCTCACCCGTTCTGCACCGGGCTCAACACCGGCGACACGCGCATCACCACCCGCTACGACGAAAACTTTTTCGGGGATGCGTTTTTCGGCACGCTCCACGAGGCCGGTCACGGCATGTATGAGCAAGGTCTGCCCAAGGCCGAGCATTTCGGCACGCCAATGGGCGAGAGCGTTTCGCTCGGTATCCACGAGTCGCAGTCACGCATGTGGGAGAACGCGGTGGGGCGTAGTGCCGCCTTCTGGAAGTGGGCTTACCCGCTGGCCCAAAAGCGTTTCAAGGACGCGCTCTGGGACATCACCGAGGACGAGTTCGTCGGCGGTGCCAACGCCATCCGGCCGACGCTCATCCGCACCGAGTCCGACGAGACGACTTACAACCTGCACATCCTGCTGCGCTTCGAACTGGAGCGGGCGCTGCTTGCCGGCGATCTCGACCCGAAGGATTTGCCCGGTGCCTGGACCGAGAAGATGACCAAGTACCTTGGCGTCGTTGCCCCCAGCGATGCCGACGGGTGCCTGCAGGACGTGCACTGGTCCGCGGGGCTCATCGGCTATTTCCCGACCTACACCCTCGGCAACCTGTACGCCGCCCAGCTCTTTGAAAAGGCCCGCGAAGACCTCGGCGACCTCGACGACCAGTTCGCCCACGGCCACTTCGCGGCCCTGCTCACCTGGCTCCGCGAGAACATCCACCAGCACGGCCGCCGCTACACCGCAGGCCAGCTCTGCGAGCGCGTCACCGGCAAATCCCTCAGCAGCGAACCGTTGCTGCGTTACCTCCGCGGCAAGGCGAAATCGTACTACGGCGTCTGAACTGCGTTGCGGAGCAACGCAGCTCCGCTTCCGTGCAGCATGTTTGCAAGCAGCTGCGTTGCTCCGCAACGCGGTTAGACCCGGCGATTTCGAGCATTGTCGAAATCGTGAAGGTTCAAGATTATGTCCGGCATGAAAAAGCTCATCCCGATCTTGTTCGGCGGGGCCGGTGCATCGACGCTGCTCGGTGACGTGGGGCTGGCCATTCTCCGGGTCGGCACGGGGTTGCTCATCGCGGCTCACGGCTTACCGAAGATTCCGCCGAGCGAAGGGTTCATCGGCATGGTCGAAGGCCTTGGCTTCCCCGCGCCGGCGTTGGCGGCTTGGGGGGCGGGGATCACGGAATTGGTCGGCGGGGTGCTGCTCGCACTCGGCCTGCTGACCCGGCCCGTGGCGCTGGCCTTGGTCGGCAACATGGCCGTCGCGGCGTTCCTTGCCCATGCCGACGATCCGTTGCTACTCAAACCGACGCGGATCGACGGGGCCGGGTACTACACGGCCGGCAAGGAGTTCGCGCTGCTGTACCTGTTGCCGTTTGTGGCATTCGCGCTGCTCGGAGCGGGCAAGACCGGCGTCGACATGTTCATTCGCAAGGGCAAGTAGAAGCCCCGCTTCGCCCGGCCTAACCTGCGGACCCGCCACTAGGAGCCACCAATGCCACGCGTATGCCACTTTACCGGTAAGAAGACCAAGATGGGCCGCAGCCAGACCACGCGTGGTAAGGCCAAGTACCTCGGCGGTGTCGGCACCAAGGTCACCGGCGTCTCCAAGCGGAAGTTCAAGCCGAACCTGCAAAAGGTCCGCGCGGTTGTCGACGGCAAGGTTTGCCGTGTGTACGCCTCTGCCAAGGCGATCAAGATGGGCCTCGTCGTAAAGCCCCAGAAACGCACCTGGCGCCCCGGCGACGACGGGTAAGAAGTGTGAATGCTGAAGTGGGAAGTGATGCCGCTCGAGAGCGGCGTCGCTTCCCACTTTCGCATGCGCTCATGGAAGAAAGCCCACGCCTTCAGGCGTGGGTCTGCCATCGGTCACGCGGGCAGACCCACGGCTGAAGCCGTGGGCTTTCGAGGTTGATCGGCTTGGATCAGTATCGGTAGATCGCCGCCACGCCCGAACCCGGGTGGGGGTGAATGTCTTGCGGGATGACGTGGACGTTGCCGCCGGCGCGTAAGACGTGCTCGGCGATGTCGTCGAGCAGGTCGTCGACGGCGGGGTCATCGAGTTCGCCCTCGGTGACGATGCCCGTGGCAGTGTCGATGGAGCCGCCCACGCGTTTGTCGGCGGCCAGGATGAGCTTGTTGACCTTGCCGAAGACTGCGGCTTTAGCCACGTCGGCGAGGTTGGCCGAGCCCTGGCCGGCGGCGCGGGCGGTGCCGAAGTTGTCGACCAGTTCCTCGACGGCCTGGTGCCGCTGGGGGCGCTGAGCTTCGCGAACCTCGTCGTGCAGGCGCTTCTCGTCGATGTCGGCCGCGTCGGGATTGAGCTTGATGCCGTGGTCGGCCAGATGCTGGTTCTTGGAGACTCTGCGGAAGATGGCGTGATACTTTTCCACGGCCGCGAGGATCAGCGGCACGCCCGCTACGCGGCTATGATGCTCCCAGATCGCCTTGTCGATGGTCCGGAAGTAGCGCTCGAGGTCGATGCCCATTTCCTCCGACTTGTCGTGGTGGCCGTGGACCGCGGCGGGGCCACGCAGGCCTTTGTAGCTGGCGACGGTCAGATGGAAGTCATCAAGCTCGCCCCCGAGTGCGTCAACTAGGTCCTTGGGGACGGCTTCGTGGAGTGACACCGGCACCATGCTCAGGCCGTCGCCCTCGTAGAGACGCACGGACTTCTGGGTGACCGCGAGCAGTTGGAAGCGGTCGTTGGCTTGCATGACGCGGATGAGCGGCTTGATGTGGAACGAGTCGGCCACGCCAGCGAAGGAGTTCATGGTGCGTGGCAGTCGGATGAAGTGGACCCGCTCGGTCGAGGCGTACACGGCAAGCGACTCGTGTTGATGGGACCAGAGGTCCGCTTCGCCATCGAGCTTGGCCAGCTGTTCGAGGACCTCGGAGAGGTTCTTGTCTGCCTCGCCGTTGAGCTCCGCGCGTGCGCTTTTCAGGGCGGTTTTGAAGGCGATGCGGTTTTGGTCGGTGTCGCGGGTGGCGCGTTGGGTCGGGATGATGATCGAGATGCAGCGGTCTTCGGGGGCGTTGAGCAGTTCTTCGAACACCGTGTTGGATAACGGCGTGAAATCGTTGGGCATGAGGTCGGTCATAGATCACCACGAGTAGCAAAACGCGGCCCCGGTCACAACGGCGATTCCATATGGGACGCACTGCGGACTTCCGGGCGGAGTTTGCGCAATCCGGACACGGATTTTACGAGGCGCAAATGCAATCCACATCTGACAGCGAGGTCGGTCGGTATGGTCCGGCCATGCCGCGTTCGAGGTCTCCTCTCAACATCACGGGCGAGGTCGCAGTTGCTCGATCTGGGTGGGTACTCGGACGCGGCGGTCGGACTTGAGGGCCATGGGGTGTTTGTCCAAGCCCGATAACGAGATGTGCGTTTACAGGGCTGTGAAGGGAGAAAACAAGGGAGTCGGGCACGGAATGGGCTAAGGAAATCCGCATGCGACTCCCGATGCAATCGAAGTGCCAACTCGAACCCCGGGTGCCACGGGATGGGTGACCGGGGGCTTGCCGACGAACGACGCCGAGCAGAAGCGGCAATGGGCGTTTGCCCATCTCATCCTCGCTGGTGGCGGAGCTGCCGAGCGTTGTCCCGCGACAACCGTCGTTGGCATCTTCAAGGAACGTGGCCCGAACGAAATTTCAGCCGGTCTTCCGATCGGTGTCGCGGGTGACCACTGGGTCGCCTGTTCGAAGGCGGAACCGGCCGTCCTCGATCTTCCGCTAGGTGTTAAGCTGTCGGCGGAAGTCGATTCCCGGTGAGAAGTGTGCCCGGAAACCTGTCGGCCAAAGGCCGCGTCCGGAATACCCGTCGGTGCCCCTGTTTGGTCGCAGCGGAGTTGCCGAAAGACCCACCTCGACCGCCCGCCGGTCGACAAGGAGAACCTACCACGATGACCACGAATCGCTCCAATCTCAAACGTGTCGCGTTTGCCGCCGCTTCCGCGGCGGCGGTCGCGACGTTCGGCTTTGCTGCCCCGGCCTTGGCCGAGGAAGAGATGTCCAGTGCCGAACTGCTCAAGAAGATCGAAGAGCTTCAAAAGCAGGTCGAGTCGCTCCAGTCCAACCAGGAAGCCACCACCCGTCAACTGACCGCTGCCGAGATCGACGCCGCGGTTGCCCGCGTCCTCGACGACGCCGAAGCCCGCTCCGACATGCTCAGCATGCAGGGCTTCACCGCCGGCCACAACGGCAAGGAGTTCGTCCTTCAGAACGAAGACGGCACGTTCAAGCTGGTGCCCAACTTCCAGTTCCAGCTCCGCTGGGTCTCGAACATTCTCGAAGATGCCGGCGGCGGCAGTGACTTCGAATCGGACGAGGGTTTCGAGATTCGTCGAATGAAGTTCGGCGTGAAAGGTAATGCCTTCTCGAAAGACCTGAAGTATGACTTCAAGTGGGCCACCAACGACGACGGCGGTGCGCTGATCCTCGAAGATGCCAAGATCGCCTGGGCCTTCGCTGACAACTGGACCTTCTTCGCCGGCCAGTTCAAGGATCCTGTCCACTTCGAAGAAATCACCAGTTCCAGCCGGCAGATGGCCGTCGATCGTTCGCTCATCAACGAGCTGATCGGTGGTGGTCTGACCGACCGCGTGCAGGGTGCCGGCTTCACCTATGAGCAGGACAAGCTTAAGGCGACCTTCCTGTACCACGACGGTATCAACACCGACAACACCGAGTTCGCTCGTGAAGCCGGCGACGGCATCACCCCGTCGATCAGCCCTGATCCCCCGCAGTTCGGTGGTGCGGCTCGCGTCGAGTATCTCGTCTTCGGCGACTCGGCCGTGAAGAAAGACTTCGCCACGATTGCCGGCAACGGTGTCGATGAGGCGTCGCTCGCCGTGGGTGTTGGTGCCGACTTCACCGACTTCGGTGACGAAGAAGCACTGATCCACACCGCCGACGTGATCTACAAGAGCGGTGAAGGTCAAGGCAGCTACTCGCTGTTCGCGGCGTACTACGGCGTCTACACCGAGACCGGTATGGACACCGGCTACACCTATGGCTTCGAAGGTCTCGCGGCGTACGCGGTCACCGAGAAGATGGATGTCTTCGCCCGTGGTTCGTTCACCGATCCCGATGACGACGGCTTCCTCGGCGACGACGACTTCTTCGAGGCGACCGTGGGTGGCAACTACTACTTTGCCAACCACTCGGCCAAGGTCACCGTCGACGTCACCTATCTCTTCGACGGCACACCTGACAGCGCCTCTGGCATCGGCGTGCGTTCCGGTGACGATGACGATCAAATCATCGTTCGCGGCCAGTTCCAGCTGCTGATCTAATCACGCTGTTATGACCGTTTAACAATGCACCGCGGGCCGGGAAGTGATTCCCGGCCCGCGGTGTGTCGTTTTGAACGGAAGCCATTACTCGCCGGCGTGTTTGTCCAGCGTCGCGACCAGGGCTTTGGCTTCGACGTAACCGACGGTGCGGAAGAGCTCCTCACCAGCCGGATCGACGAGAACGATCGTCGGAATGGCCGAGACGCCGTAGCTTTGCAGCACCTGCGGCTGGCTGTCCGCGTCGATGTACACCGGCGTGTAATCCTCCAACGCGGCGACGACCGAATCGTCCACCCACGTGGTTTTCTTCATCTGCTTACAGGGCGGGCACCAGTCGGCCGTGAAGTACAGCAGAGACGGCGTGCCTGACTCCTCGCCGTTTGCCAGGGCGGCTTCGATGTCGGTTTGCCACGGGATTTTCTGTTCGGTCTCTTTCTCTTCCGCCGCATAGGCCAGGGCGGCAAGGAGCATGACCGGAACAAGAACGACTAACGCAAGGCGAAGGGTGTTGCTCATAGGAAACATTACGAGCCAGAGGAGGGTGAAGTTGCGGAAACGCCGACTTTGTTTTCCGTGCCCGACAGGAGCCGGGCGATGTTCCCGCGATGCCGAAGGATCACGAGGGCCGCCAAAACCGAGAGCAGGGCGAGAATCGGCCATTGTCGGCCGAAAACGTCCCATCCGAGCCACCGGCCGAGCGCCAGGTATGCCAACGGCACCGAGGCCGCGCCCACCATGCTCCCCACCGAGATGTACCTGGTCACGGCAACGAGCCCGACGAACACCCCGACGCCGATCAGGCCGGGGTAGGTCGCGAACGGAAAGATCCCCAGCAGCAGCCCGAGGCCGACGGCCACCCCCTTACCCCCGCGAAAACCGAGGAAAACGGGAAACATGTGCCCAAGCGCGGCCGCCAGTCCGACGAGAACCCATAGCCCGTAGATCAGCGTCGTGCGCTCGTCCGGTTGCGTGGTCGTATGGACCGTCGCGCTTGCGATCGCCGTCGGGACGAGTCCCTTGCATGCGTCCAGCGCGAGGGTGAGGTAAAAGTATGGCCTGCCGAGAAGCCGGCCGACATTGGTCGCGCCGATGTTTCCGCTGCCGGCGGTGCGGACATCGATGCCGCGCCGTTTGCCGATGATCAGGCCGAACGGAACGGAACCGAGCAGATATGCGATCGGGATGAGCAGGCCAACGAGTACGTCTGCCGACATGCGTGTTACGCTAAACGATCCACGCGACCATGTCCCGCAGTGGCGAAGGTACTAACCGATGGTCGTTTAGCGGTAACTGTTAGGAAACAATGAAGGGCTCGGTTTGTGGCTACCGCGAAAGGATTCTACCCTAACAGAATGCTACTTTTAAAAGTCAGCATGGAACGCATCGGGTTTTTCGATGTTCCTTCGGTTTTTGAGATGCTTGTAACTGTTTCGTCCGAGGCCACTTGTGTGCGTGCGTCAGTTTCGCACGTGAAATCGCGTGGATCGGGGTACCGATTTAGGTAATATGGTGGGCTAGACAGTGGCCCCTAGCGTTGCCACTCGATTGGTGCCGTTGCGGTGCCTCGCACGCACTGTCCCCCATGACGTGAGTTCACCCCCTGCTCACGTCGCCGCGTGCGGGGCACCGCCGGCACCGAGAGGCCGCGAGCCATTCGATGTCGCTGACCGACTTCGGAATCTTGTAGAAGACTTGGCTTCCTCCGCCGGCCGTGCCCACTACACTGCCGGCCCATGAGCGCCGTTCCCTTCCGTCTTGGCTGCGTCGGTGTCGACTCGTCTCACCTGCCCGAGTTCACCCGCCGAATCCATGCGCTGCGGGACGCGGGTGAGACCGCCTGCACCGTCACGCACTACCTTGACGCCGGTCCGCACTTTTTGCCCGAGGACGATGTACGCCAGTGGACCGCCGCGACCCGGGACATGGGCGTTGCCGAAGCCGACTCGATGGACGCGCTGCTCGAACAGGTCGACGGCGTTCTGGTACTCAGCGTCAACGGTCACGAGCACCTCGACCACGCACTGCCGGCCCTCGAGCGTGGGTTGCCGACATACATCGACAAGCCGCTGACGTGTGATCTCGCGCAAGCGAAGCAGATCCACACCGCCGCAATCAAGTCCGGGGCGCGTTGCTACTCGGCATCGTCGCTGCGGTTCATCGCCGAACTCGGAACGCTGGGCGATTTGGGCGAGGTCGTTGCCGCGGATGTCGTCGGACCGGGCGAGCTCAACGATGCGATGGAGGGCCTTTTCTTCTACGGCGTTCACGCCATCGAACTCGCCGATGCACTGCTCGGCCCTGGCGTCCAGGCCGTCTCGGCCACGTCTGGTACCGACCGCGATTTCGTCCAACTCCGCTACACAGACGGCCGCGCCGCGAGCATCCGCCTCGAACGAAAGGGCAGCTATGCCTTTGCCGCGACCGTGCACGGGGCCGAGGGCTGCAAGAGTTTCGTCGTCGACTTCGGCCCGGTGTACGCCCGGCTGGTAGCGGGCATGTGCCGATTCTTCGAAGGCGGACCCGCACCGGTGACGCTGGATCGTTTGATCGAGAACGTCGCCGTCATGGAAGCCGGCAACCGCAGCATGAAAAGCGGCGGGGCGTGGGAGGCTGTCAATCTTTGACCCGCACGCCGACCGACACCGCGACTTCGCGGAAGTCGCCATCGCTGGGGCGATTGGTCAGCAACGAGCCGTCGGGGTTGCGGTAGACGAATGAGCTACTCCCGCCGCCATCGAGGTTGAGCGCGTCGTCGGCCCCGTGGCGTCTCATCAGGTCGGCGAGTTCGTGGAGCGTGACACCGACCGAGTGCCCGTCTTGTCGGCCGTCGATGACCATGACAATGAGCGTGCGATTGTCTCGGCTGACGCCGACCGCCGTGCGCGGGTGACGAACCCGTGGTGCAACGCGCGACGTTTTGCCAAGGTTCACGCCATCATCCACGAGAACCGTGTCGAGCATCGGGGCCGAATCGCTCGCGCCGACCCCTGCGACCGCGTCGTTCGGTTCCGGTCCGAGTAGCTCGGTGACGGGTTGAATCGTCGGCCTGTTCGAGCGCTGCGTTGTGGGTGGTGGTTCATAGCGTCCAGGCCCCGGTCGGGCCACGCGTGCCTCGCCGTCGTGGAAGAAAATCGCCGCGTCGGCTCTTTTGCCATAGCGGCGACCGGGGCTACGCACTTCGCCGTCGTTGATGACCAGCCCGACCGGGTTCGCGCGACCGTCGGCAAGGTCGCCGTAGAAGTTCGCGTTGAACGCCAAGTCACTGCCGGTCTCGTGCGCGAAGGCGAAGGTGTTTTGCAGCGGGAAGCGGTCGTCTTCGGCCGTCTGTTCGTCGCCCGCACTCACGACGATGTCGACGCGGGCAAGGTCCACGATGGCGACCAGGCCGCGCGCCGGACCGTCCGGCGTGTCGAGGTGTACCGGTCGCACGTCGATCGCCGGCCGAGCACAACCGACAACCAGCACCGCCAACGTCAACAACGACAGCCAACGGGTAGCTAGGTCAGAACGTGAGTTTGCCGGCATCGATCATCTCCATGAGTTGGACAGCGGCGGTGCCGAGCACTTGGCGAGGTTCCGCCGGTTCGTACTCCACCGTACGCTCGGGGCCGTTGCAATACGCGGCGATGAAGTAGTGCGAATCGGTTCGCGTGTCGTGGATGTAGGCGACATCGGAGTACGCCCCGTCCGGCGGCCACCAGCCGACCTTGCTGTAGACCGAGTAGCGCGGCGGTAGCTGAGCCCCGAGAAACTTTCCGCCACTCACTCGCAACGACTCGGCAAGCACATCGAACCCCGGCTTCTCCCGCACCCCTCCCAGCATCGTCGCGGCCATCACGCGCACGAGATCGTCGGTCGTGAACCAGTTGCTCTCGCCACCGGCGGCATTGAGCGGAAAGTCCACGCCCGGCCGTTCGGGAAGTTCGGTGGCAAGCCGGCCATCGGCGTTCCAGACCTTCACCGGTCGGCTGCTGTTCCAGTGCGGCCGCGTGAAGTGGCGCCGGATCACGCCGGTCTCGCAGCCGACGGACTTGAGCCACGCGTCGGTCTCGGCGAAGCCGACACTTTCCTGCAGCGTGTTGAACTCGTCGTTGCCGCTGTCACGAATCATGACGACGAGCGTCTCGCGGATGCTTTTGCGCGGCTCGTCGCCGAGTTGGATGTCGCCATCGACGCTCACGCCCAGTGCATCGAGTTGGTCGAGCAAGACGACTGCAGTGATGAGTTTGACGGTCGATGCGGGATAAAAGCCGCGCTCGCCGGTATCTTGCCAATGGTGCGTGTGAAGATGGCCTTCGACGACCTTGGCGATTGTGAGCGTCGACCCGGGCGGCAATTGGAGGTCGTCGTCGAGCGCGTCTGACGTGTCAAGATTGACGAGCTCGATCGGGCGGTCTGCCGGCGGCAGGTTGTTCCACGGTGCCATGGTCGTCGGTGTATCAGAAGCGGCCGCCCTGGTCGCGATCGCCGCTTCGCCACCACCGCAGCCGGCGAGGAACCCGAGCAGAAGTGCGATGCAAGCGCGTCGCGATTCTTTCATAAGAATCATTGTCCCGAGCAGGTCGCGATCCCGCAAGCTTCGTCGGCGTCTTTGGAGATTGTGGGGTGTTGGGTTACCGTTGTCTCATCACGACGGGCTGAGCCTTCCATGGCCAAAAAGAAATCGCAGAAGCAAACCGCCGCGGGTGCGGCGTCGGACGATGCTGCGGCTGTCCGGAAAAGAGACGGGACGGCCAAACCGCTCAAGGCCTTGAAGCCGGCGGCGGGAGTGCCGCTCTACGTTGCTGCGCGTGACGCGATCCTCGCCGCGATCGACGACGGCACCTACGCGCTGGGCAGCCGGATCCCATCGACCGCCGAGTTGAGCAAGCAGCTCGATGTCTCGCTCGTCACCGGCCACCGCGCGCTTCAGGAACTCGTGGCGGCCGGCGTGCTGCGTCGGAGTCAGGGCCGGGGCACGTTCGTCGATCAGCGCTACCGCGAGAAGATCGGCAACCTCGCGCAGACCCGCATCGGTTTGGTCTTCCACGCCGAGGCCTCGCTCGCCGATCACTATCACGGCCACTTACTCGAGGGCGTTCGCCAGGCGTCGCACAAGCTCCACGTCGATGTGATGCTCCTGCGCTACGGGGAGGATGTCCGCAACGAGTGTGCCGGCTTCCTATATGTGAACCTGCTGCCCGGTGACTTGGAGAGCGGAGCAGGGCGGGCGAACCGGAGCAAGCCGACGGTGGTGGTCGGTGCCGACTGCGACGAGCCGGACGTGGCGACGGTGGACACCGACAACCGCGATCTGGCCGCCCGGGCCGTCGAGCATTTCGTCGAGCTCGGTCACAAACGCATCGGCTTCGTCGGTGATAAGGGCGGAGCGAGCAATAGCCGACACCGCTGGGAAGGTTTCGCGGCTGCCGTCGAACAGGCAGGTCTCGAGGTCGATGCTCGGCACGTCTTCGCTTCGAGCGGTTGGCGGCTCGGACCCGAGGGCATCGCCGAACTCAGCGCGCGGCTCGCGTCTCCCGGTCGGCCGACGGCGATTTTCGCATGCGGCTATTACTTCGCGCTCGACGTTTACAACGCCGCCCAGGCGGCGGGGTTGACCGTGCCCGACGACCTGAGCGTCGTCGGCGTCGATGATCCGCCCAGCGCGGAGTTTCTCTCCCCATCGCTCACGACCTTGCGGCAGCCACTGACCAAGCTCGGATACGAGTCGGTCAAGCTCCTCGTCGCCCGGATCAACGGGAAGAAGACCAAGGCTCGCGAGACCATGCGTGCGGACTTCGTCGAACGTAACAGCACCACCGCCGTGGAATAAAAAGCGGCGTGTGTCCGCGATGGGACACACGCCGCTGGTTCAGATCAACTCTGATCGTGGTTATGCCTTGCGGCGACGGAGCAGGCCTAGGCCCGCCACGCCGAGCAGACCGATGCTGGCCGGCTCGGGGATGACGCCGGCGACCGAGGCGAAGTCGGTCGCGAGACGTAGCTCGTCGAAGAACACCACGCCGGACTGGCCGGGCGAGGAGAACAGACTCTGCGTGAAGGGGGTGAGCGAGTCGGTGACGTTGATCGACGAGACGGTGAGCGACGGCCCGGCGGAGATATCGGCCGGATCGACGAAGATGCTCAACTCATCATTGCCTGCGGTGTTGATTGTCAGCCCGACGATCACGAGCTGGTTGTCGCTCGAAGGGGCGTCGGGCAGCAGGATGGTGCTGGTCCCCGACGGATCGTTCGTCGAGCGGAACACCAACTCGGGCGTGCCGTCGTTGAGGACGTCGTCGTAACCGACGAGCAGGCCGTTGTTGTTCGCGTCGGTGAAGCCGCCCACGACGAAGGTGTTGTCCGCCGGCGTGCCCGCCCAGTTCAGGCGGTTGACCATGATGCTCATGAAGTAGGTCGGCGACGACGGAATCGGATTGAGCTGGCGCGTGATCGTGCGATCACCGGGGAAGTTGCCGACGCCGATCCACTGCAGGCGGCCACCGGTTTCGTAGTCGACCGCGGCGGAGTCCTCACCCAGCGCGTTGCCCTGGAAGTTGGACGTGCCGAGGCTGCCGGTCGGCGTTGCGTATGCCACACCAAAGCCATCGGGCTGACCCGAAAGGCCGACCCAGCCGAGGGCGGCCGCGCCTTCACCACGCACGTCCACACCGACCGAGTATTCGCCGGCACCGGCGCTGTCGCCGCTGAGGAACGGGTCGTTGGCGATAAGTTGGCCAAAGGCCGGGACAGTCATTGCGGTGGCCGCGACGGCGGCGAAAATCATGTGCTTGCGCATTTTCGTTTTCTCCTTTGGAGGGCCGAGTCGATCGGCCGGGTTGAGTGGGAAGTCCTTGTTGGTCTTCTATAATAACGAAATGGGCAGTCTTGTCAACTCATTTGTGCGACGCAATGCTTGGTCTTTGATTGGTATTTTGCTTTCAGGCGCAAGAGTGGTTGCCGTTGACAGATGCTGTTCGCAACGGTAAAAGCGGAAGCAAAGTTCTTGTCGCCAAGTCGTTCACGCTTTGAAAGGTGTCATTTGTGTTTATCGAGTGTCTTGAACCACGTCGTCTTCTCGCTACGTTTGCGATAGATTCGCAGTATGTGATGAATGGAGATCCGTATACTGAAGGAGGTGGTCATTCAGGTGCCCCGTACATACGTCAGCTTTCCGGGACAACTGCAGATGGTGGATTCGAATCTGCGTGGGAAACACCAAGCCCAGACAACAATCTTCCACTGGAAATGATTTCTCCGCGTGGTAATCACGAAGCAGAGGTCAATTTAAGCGGTTTGGGTGATCATGACGCGGTAATTGCCAATGTGTCCGTTGTTGTGTCAGTGGATGAAGTTGCAGAGCAGGGCTGGGAGATTTCACTGAATGCGACAAGATATACCATTATGGTTTCGTCGCTTCCCGGTGCTGTGATAGGCGAGCCGTACTTCGCTCTAGGAGTAAGCTTGGTCCCTGATGAGTACGTCGCTATTGGACAGAAAATGACTCGTAGGATCGGTCAATTTGAATTTGAAGTGCCTGACCTCGGTGCCGCAGCTAGGCTCAAAGTGGTTGGTATTGGATTCGATGATTTTGACGGGGTCTGGGCCGACTATTGGATTCCGAAATTTCTTGATATTCAGACGCTTGACGAGCAGAGACGCGGATTGCGCGACATCCCTCAGCTGGGCCATCGTGGTCCATATTTTTCCTCGATCTCACTGTTCGCTGGATCTGACCTCGAAGACTCGCCCGACGCGCTTTTGCCGTAAATGGCATGGCTGCTTGGGCTTCGTGGCCAGATTTCTCGTTGCGGTGGTGGCGACATGGCTCCATGCGAGTTGACAGATTCGAGGGACTTTGTTATTATATAACAATGATTCCCAGGATGCATGCCTGTCGTGTCGGGTTTACTTTGGTCGAGCTGCTCGTGGTCATCGGCATCATCGCGCTCCTGATCAGCATTCTGCTGCCAAGCCTGCAATCAGCGCGGCGTAGTGCTAACGACATCAAATGCGCGAGCAATCTTCGCCAGCTCGCGATCACGATGACGATGTACGCCACGGAGCAAAACGGCGCTTATCCGCCACGGGTCAGCGACCTCTCTCCTCTCGATAGCAGTAACAACAGCGACCCGCTGGACAAAGCCTTTTGGTACCAAGAACACATCATCGCGCCTTACCTACCAGCCGAGCTCGTGACGGCATCTGGTTCAGTGGCAAGTGAGTTGTTCATCTGCCCCGAGGATATTGAGAATGCGGCGAGGTCCTACGCGATGAACTTCTGGGCATCTAGTAAAGTCGACGCATTCATCGGACTCGCCAGCAGTACGACCGGTTTCGACCGTGGCAAGTTCTTCAAGAACAACGTGTCAAGCGCATCCGACACGATCCTCTTCGGCGAAAAGCACAGCGTATTTCTGGAAAGCGAAGTCTACTTTGCTTCGGCCGACATCGGGTACCAAGGTGTGTCACCGGGGCAGAGGTTTGTCGGGATCACCATCCCTCCGTACAACCCGGGCGGCCGGCTTGCTGGCATCGCGGAAGCTGACACCGAACTAGATTTCACCCGGCATCGTCGCGACAGCAGCTTTGTCGGACCTACTGCTCGTGGTCGGGCCAACTTTGCCTTCACCGACGGGCACGTTGAGATGCTGCGGCATTCGGAACTCGCCGACGTGGACACCACGGTTTCAACCCTCGAAGCACTCTGGTCACCGCTGGATCGCAAGATCGTCAGCGGCTACGAAATCCCGACGTTCGGCGACACCGACTAAATCGTCATTAGAACCTCACCTGCTAGCCGGCGACCGGAGGGAGCCCTTCTGATGAACCATCGAAAGGCCCGATTCGGTCGCTGTCTTGCGTTGCTGCTCGTGTTGCTGTTCGGCAGTTGCGAGCAACGGGATGATACGGTTGAGCTTGAGCTTTGGACGTACGCGCTTCGGCCGACGTTCAACGATTACATGGCCGAGCTTGTCGCCGACTTTGAGGCGGATCATCCGGGGGTGGAGGTGGTGTGGGTGGACGTGCCGTGGGGGTTGATGCGGCGGAAGATGTTCGCGGCCGGGGCAGCGGGAGCGTTGCCGGACGTAGTAAATCTGTCGGACGCGGACTTCGCGGTGTTTGCAAACCTCGGGGCGTTGCATGAACTGGAAGGTCGGCCGGGCGGATTCGTGCCGGGGGCGCTCGATGCCTGCGTGATCGACGGTAGGCTGATGGGCTTGCCGTGGTACCTATCGACGCCGGTGCGGGTGGTCAACGCGGACTTGTTGGAGCGGGGCGGATTGTCGGTCGAGACCGTCGGCGACGATTGGGCGACGTTGATGGAGCAGGCCGAGCCGTTTCACTCGGCGACGGGTAAGTTCCTCTTCACGCTTCGGCTCGGCGAGGACAGCGAACTGCCGGCGTTGATGATCGCCGACGGATTGACGCCGATCATGCCACACGAAGAGGGCGGTTGGCGGTCGAACCTGACCGACCCGGCGGTGGTTGCGTACGCGCAACGCTGGGTCGACCTGTTCAAGGCAGGTGCCTTGCCCCGCTCCGCGGCAACCGGCGGGTACGGCGAAACCGTCCAGGCATACACCGATCAAGCCGTCGCCGTGCTCAACGCCAACGCGCTGCGGAAGATTGAGCAGACCGACCCGGCGCTTTTTGAGAACACCGTCGTGCTGCCCGGCTTGCGTTCGAAGGCCGGCGGTGATCCGCTGGCGGTCATGCACCTCGCCGTTGGTCGTCAGAGCGATCACCCGGAGCTCGCCGAAGCACTGGCGTTGCACGTCGCCTCGCCGGAGTGGCAAACGGAGCTTGCCATTCGCGCTTCGCGGCTGCCGAGCACCGTTGCCTCGCTCGACGACCCGGCGTTCACCGACCAGAGCACCAAGATCACCGCCGCGACAGCGCTCAGTGCCGCCGGCCTGATGAACGCACGCAGCTACAACCCACCGGTCGGTCCTTGGCCCGACATGCGCCGCGCGTTCAACGACGGGATCAAGCGGGTGCTGCTGGAAGACACGGATTTGGCGGCGGTGCTCGCCGAGGTTGACGCCGAATGGAACCGCATGTTGCGGGCGGACGCGGAAGGAATGAGCTACAAGTGAAAATCCGAATGACGAGTTTCCGAATGGCGAATGAATGTCCAAATCCGAAATCCGGAGCCTTCGTCACTTGAGCCTTCGGATTTCATTCGTCATTCGGGAACTCGTCATTCGTCATTCCCACCACCTCGATGAACCGCCACGCGTCCACAACCCCGTACGCCTTCCTTACACCCGCCGTGGTCATTCTCGGCGTGTTCGTGGTGTGGACGGCGATTCAGGTGTTCGCGCTTTCGTTCACCCGCGTCGACCTGTTCGCGCCCGGCGGGTTGTGGGGTGATGCGGAGTTTGTCGGGCTGGAGAACTTTCGACGGGTGCTGAGCAGTGAGCGGTTCTGGTGGTGCCTGGGCAACTCGTTTCTATACCTACTGGTGACGCCGGTGTTGATGGCGGTGTCGCTCGGGGCGGCGTTGGTGGTGACGAGTGGGTTGCGGGGTTTGGGGCCGTGGATGCGGGCGTTGTTGTTCCTGCCGGTGGTGACGCCGACGATCGTCGCGGCGATCGCGTGGCGGGTGTTGTTCAACGAAAACAACGGCATGCTCAACTCCGTGTTGCCGGGAAACGTGCCGTGGCTCAGCGAGTATCCGTGGGTCCTCGTCACTGCGGCGACCGTCACGCTCTGGAAGGGGTTCGGCTACTACATGATGATCTTCGCTGCGGCGTTGCTGGCGGTGCCGAAGGAACTCGAGGAAGCCGCGAGCATCGACGGGGCGGGGCGGGTCAGTGTGTTTTGGAACGTGACGCTGCCGAGCATCAAACCCGTCGTCGTATTGGTGGCGTTGATCAGTTCGATCAGTGCGCTCAAGGTGTTCGACGAGCTGTACGTGACGGTGCGCGGTGCGCCCGTGGCGAGCAAGACGGCGGTGCCGTTGATCTACGAGACGGCGTTCGAGGATGGTTCGTTCGGGGCCGCTTGTGCGGTGGGGGTGTCGCTGTTCTTGGTGATTCTGATATTCAGTTTCGTGCAGCTACGTTTGACCCGTGAGACCTGACCGACTCGGCCTGGTCACTTAAGTGACCAGGCCCCGTGTGTGATTTGATGACCGAACGCCCGCCCATTCTCAAAGCGCTGTACTACACCGCCGCCGCGGTGTTGGTGCTTCTCGCGATCGGTCCGGCGCTTTGGTTGCTCAACGTCGCGTTGCAACCGGCTGGCGGGGACTACGCGATGAACGACATCGTCGCTCCGGCCGACGTAACGCTCGACAACTTCGGCACCGTCCTCGACGAGGGCGGCATCTGGCGGGCGCTGCTCAACAGCGTGCTGGTCACCACCGTCCAAGCCACGCTCAACTGCATCCTCGCCGCGCTGGCCGCGTATCCGCTGGCCCGCATGGAGTTTCGCGGCAAGTCATTCCTGTTCATGGTGATTCTCGCGACGCTGATGGTGCCCGAGCAGGTGATCGTCGTGCCGTTGTTCGTGACGATCGCGGACCTGGGTCTGTTCGACACGCTGATCGCCGTGTTTCTTCCGTTCTCAGTGACGGCGTTCGGGATTTACCTGTGCCGACAGGCGATGCTCGGCGTGCCGAAGGAACTCGAGGAAGCGGCTCACATGGACGGGGCCAACGCGCTGCGCGTCTGGTGGCACGTGATGCTCCCGCTGATTCGCCCGACGTTGGCGACGCTGGCGATCTTCTCAATCATCGGGGCGTGGTCCAACCTGCTCTGGCCGTTGGTGGTGTTGCAAAGCGAAGACAAGTTCACGTTGCCGGTTGCGATCAATCAGTTGCTGGGCGTGTTCGCGAGCAACCTGCGCTTGGCTTACGCGGCGTCGGTGTTGGCGTTGGTGCCGATGGTCGTGGTCTACCTCGCAGCGCAGCGATTCCTGACGCGAGGCATCATGGCCGGCGCGGTGAAAGGTTGACAGGCAGAACATGAATACCTTGAAGATTGCAGTCGTGGGTTTGGGTCCGATCGGCGTTGCCGCCGCGAAAGCGGTCGTGGCCGATCCGGGCATGGAGTTGGTTGAACTGGTTGACGTTGCCCCGGCGGTGGTCGGCACGTTGCCGGTCGAGGATGGGCCGGTGGTCGTGGAGGAATTGTCGGGCGATGCCGATGTCGCGATCCTTTGCACGACCAGCTACTTCGACGCGATCGCACCATTAGTGCGAAAATGCATTCAGCAGAAAACGCACGTCATCAGCAGCTGCGAGGAAATGCTCTGGCCGAAGTACCGCCATGCCGAGCTGGCCGCCGAGATCGACAAGGAAGCCGAAGCGGCCGGCGTTTCGCTGCTTGGTACGGGCGTGAACCCCGGCTTCGTGTTGGACTACTTCCCGGCCGTGGTGAGCAGCATGGTGCTCGAAGTGTCGGCGGTCACGGCGGTGCGCCGGGTCAAAGCCGAGTCGCGTCGCGAGCCGTTGCAACGCAAGGTCGGGGCGACCATGACGGTGGGCGAGTTCAACGGCCTGAAGGCGCAGGGCAAGATCGGTCACAAGGGCATGGCCGAGTCGGTTTGTCTGCTCGCCGCAGCACTGGGCAAGACCATCCCGGCCGGTGCGGTGGTTGAGACGCTCGAACCGCTCACCACGGACAAGCCGTTGGACTCGGCCCTCGGCATGATCGAGCCGGGCAAGGTTCGTGGCATGCACAACACCGGCGGCTGGGAGGGCGACGGGCTCAAGCTGTTCCTCGACCTGATCATGGCGGTGGGCGAGCCGGAGAGTTTCGACAGTGTCGACGTGCAGGGGCCGGTGCCGATGAAGGTGCGGGTCGAGACGGGCACGCCGGGTGACTCGGCGACCGTGGCCGCGCTGGTCAACGGTTGCCGCGTGTTGCCGCGGAGTGGGCCGGGCTTGCGGACGATGCTTGATGTCGGTGGGGTGCTTGCCGCGCGGGTGTAGTCGGCCGCTATCGCCGTTAAACTCAGCCCATGAATCTCGCCGAGCGTCTCGCGGTTTGTTCCTGGTCGCTACAGCCGAGCGATGCGGCTGACTTGCGCCGTCAGCTTGATGCCGTCGACATCCGGCGTGTCCAAATGCACCTCGACCCGTTCGCCGAGGACGGCTGGGATGTCGGTGGGCTCGACGGCATCGAGTGTGTTAGCGGCATGGTCACTTGCGTCGGGGAGGACTATTCGACGATCGCGGCGATCCACCGCACTGGCGGGGTGGTGTCCGACGAGACTTGGCCGGCGACGCGGGAGCGAATGGCGGCCTGTGCGCCGATCGCCGGGCAGCTCGGCATCGAACTCGTGACCTTTCACGCCGGCTTCATACCGGAAGACCCGGCCGTGCCCCTCTTCGGCAAACTCCTTGATCGGATCGGCGAAGTGACCCAGCTGTTCGGCGAGCACGGCTGCCGGATCGCGCTCGAAACCGGCCAGGAGTCGGCCGACACGCTGATGGGCTTCCTCGACAAACTTGGCGCCGACGTGAGGGTCAACTTCGACCCCGCGAACATGCTCTTGTATGGCTCGGGCGACCCGATTGCCGCCCTCAAGCAACTTCGGCCCCGCATCGCCCAAGTCCATCTCAAGGACGCGATCCCCTCGGGAACGACCGGGGAGTGGGGCACCGAGGTGCCCGTCGGCGAGGGCAAAGTCGATTGGGCGGCCTTCTTCGCCGAACTGAGCGATTATCAGGGTGCGTTGCCCATCGAGCGCGAAGCTGGGGTCAAACGGGTCGAAGACATCCGAACGGCGGCGGCGTTTGTCCGGAATTTGTAAGTCGCTGTTCGGATTGGAGATGCGACGGGCGCCCGGGGGCTTTCAACCCGGTGGACAAACCCTAGAATGCTCGAACTAAGCCGCTCCCGGTCTGCCGTCCCGGCGAACCGGCGATAGCGGCGTAAGACCACGCCCCGCGGCTTGACCATGGCCGACGGGGTCCGCCGACCGTTCCGGGCCACCGGGGCGGGCCAACGTTGGAGCACCGCATGGCGACTTATGTGTACGAAGCGATGAACTCGTCCGGCCAGGAGGTCAAGGACGAGATCGAGGCCGGTAGCAGTGAAGAGGCCATTGCCAAGATCCGCGGCAAAGGTTTCTTTCCCACCAAGGTCCGTGAGAAGTCGGCCAAGCGGGCGGCCAAGAAGAAGGGCAAGGACAAGGAAGCCGCCCCGGTCAGCACCAAGCGCAAGATGCCCTTCGCGATCGGCGGGGTGCCGCAGAAGCAGTTGGTGAACTTCACCCGTCAGCTTTCGACCCTGCAGGACGCGGGTCTGCCGATACTGCGGTCGCTGCAGATTCTCGAACAACAACAGCGTCCCGGTCTGCTCAAGGCAGTCGTCGGCGGCGTGGCCGATGAGGTCGAATCCGGCGGCTCGCTGTCGGAAGCGATGGCCCAGTTCCCCAAGGCCTTCGACAAGCTGTACGTCAACATGATCAATGCCGGTGAGGCCGGCGGTGTGCTCGACATCATCCTCAGCCGTCTGGCCGACTTCATGGAGAAGGCCGCCCGACTGAAGAAGAAGGTCATCGGTGCGATGATCTACCCGGCGGTGGTCATCTTCATCGCCGTCTCGATCGTGACGATGATCATGATCTTCGTGATTCCGAAGTTCGAGGAAATCTTCCAGGACTTCGATGTCGAACTGCCCGGCGTGACCAAGGCGCTGCTGGCGATTTCACGGTGGTTCGCGACGCAGTACGGCTGGGCGTATGTGCTGTTCAGTCCGATCGCGATCGTGTTGGTCTGGAAGCTCATCCGCATCTCCGACGGCGGCAAGTACTTCACCGACCTGCTCAAGCTCAAGGTACCGATCCTCGGTGCGATCATCGGTAAGTCGGCCATCGCCCGCTTCACTCGAACCCTGGGCACGCTGATCTCCGCCGGTGTGCCGATCCTTGACGCCATCAACATCACCCGCGAGACCTGCGGCAACGAGGTTTACAGCCGCGCTCTGACCAAGGTTCACGACGCCATCCGTGAAGGTGAGTCGATGGCCGACCCGCTGCGGCAGACCAAGGTCGTCGACGCGATTGTGGTGAACATGGTCGACGTCGGTGAGGAAACCGGTGATTTGGACAAGATGCTCATGAAGGTCGCCGACAACTATGACAACGATGTCGACGTTCTGGTGTCGTCGCTGATCTCGATCCTCGAACCGGTGATGGTGGTGGTGCTGGGTCTGATCGTCGGCTTCATCGTGATCGCGCTGTTCGCGCCGATGGTGACCCTGATCCAGACGGTGTCGGGCTAAAACCGGACGTCGCGAACAGTTCCCCGAGGAAATCCCACATGCAACGCTCCCGTCAAAATCAGGCTGCCTTCACGCTCGTCGAACTCATGGTGGTCATCGGGATCATCGCCTTGCTGGTTGGCATTCTCGTGCCGACGGTGAGCCGAGTCCGCGAGTCGGCCCAAGTGGCGGCGACCGCGTCGCTCATTCAGCAGCTATCCGGTGCGGCGGAGGCCTACGCCGTTGATCTGGGGGGGTATCCGGGGCCGATTCCGAACAGACTCATCGGCACGGGAGTGACCAACCCCGTGTTTGGTCAGCCGGCGACCACCAATCCTACTTTTCTTTACGAGGGCGACATTCCGCCGACTACTGGTGCTCGCGGCATCACCGGAACCGAAAATCTCGTCCTCGGCTTGCTCGGTGGGGCGATGCCGGACGGAACTTATCAGCCTGATACAGTCGGCCAAGGCCCGATCGAACTCCGCGGCACGCGCCTCGACAAGCGTTTCAGCCCGTACTTCAACCCGCAGCCGAATGACTTGTCTTGGATCGACGAGGGTGGTGGGCTTAACGGTCGGTTCGTCGATGTCGCCGGCCAGAAGATCGACGACACGATCATCCCCGAGTTCGTCGATCGTTTTGCTGATCCACTCCCGATCCTTTATCTGCGTGCGAATCGTGGTACATCGGTGTCCGTGTCCGATGCCACCGAGCTTGCCGACGGCGATGCGAGTGACCCGCTGGGCCAGTACGACCTTTCGCAGGTGTTCATCTACACTGGCTCGCCCATCACGGCCGCCGGTGACAAGCCGGACAAGTCGGCCGACACGACCCACGGCCTCCGGTCCCTGGTGAATCCCGCCGATCGCGCCGGTGTGGTCGACAGCCTGCTCATCGATGACAAGACCTACGGTTTCACCGCGTACTTCGGCAACCCTGAAATCGCCGGCCAGCCACGCCAGAAGGACGGGTTCATCCTGATCTCCGCCGGCCGGGACCGGATCTACGGCACGCGTGATGACATCACCAACTTCGGCGGGATTTGAGGGACGAATCGATGAATCGACCGACGAACAGACGCGCCCACGCCTTCACGCTCCTGGAACTGCTGGTCGTCATCGGCATCGTTGTTCTTTTGGTCGGTCTGTTGCTGCCGATCACGCTCCGGGCCGTCGGTGCGGGTGAGACCGCGCGGATGCGGGCGGACCTCGTCACGATCGGCACGGCCCTTGATGCCTATGCCCAGGATTATGGCCGTTACCCGCGTGTCGATACAGCGGGGACCGGTTTTGCCGTGCTCGGTCAAGCCCTCATCGGACCGGTGCCCGCGCTGGTCGCCGCCAGCGATCCGGACTCGCTGGGGGTGCCGCTGAACACCGCACTGACCGACGTCTCGCCCGGCACGGTCGGGCGCGACGGGACGACGTTCGACGACGTCTACGTGGCCGTCACCGATGAGGCATCGACGGCCGATTTCGGCAACACGCCCAACTGGCAACAGTTCGGCCAGTTCGTCGATGGCGTCGAAGGTGCCGGCTTCTCCAAAGGGGCCGATAGTCGTCTGACCCAGGACCCGTACCTTTCCCCCGACAGCTTCAAGATCAACGGCTCGGCCATCCTCGATCTCACCGGCAAGCCGATCCTCTACTACCCCGCCCGCGCCAAGAAGCCGAACATCTACACGGCCGGCTCGTTCGTGGGACTCGACAACACGAGTCTGTTCAACGCCAACCACAACATCGGCCTGCTCAGTGGCGACCAGTTTGCCGTCCTGCTTGGCGACCTCAGCCGCGACGGTGCTATCGGTCAGGGCGAGGCGGCGGTGGTCGAAAACAATTATGTCCTGCTCTCGCCAGGCTCCGACCAGCGGTATCTGACCGTCGTGACCGATGGAACGGCCCAAGAACAGTTCAATGGCAACCGCACCGCCCTCGAGGAAACCGACGACGTCGTGGTCGGCGGCTGATCGGGCATGCCGCGGACGCCGCGAAACTCTCCCGCAATAGCCGGCACCCGACGGGTGCCGGTCCGATCCCGCGCGGGCTTCACTTGGCTGGAACTCGCGACGACGGTGATGCTGTTGGTGGCGCTGCTTGCCGTTGCCGCCGAGATGGCGGAGTTCGTGAAGACCAACAAGCGTGAGCAGCTCACCCGCGAGCGGATCGCCCAGTTGCAGGCGTTGTTGCCGCGGGCGTCACGGGACGAGCTTCCGCGTTTCGACGGTCGGGCCGCCGACGCCCACGCGACGGCGCTGGCTTCCACGCTCGGGCTGAACACCGGCGCGATCCGTGACGCGTGGGGCATGCCGATCGTGCTCGCCGACCCGGAGAACCGTGACCTGGGCCTGCCGCCGACCGGCGATCCGTACCTCATCAGCGCCGGCCCCGACCGCAACTATGCCACGCGCGGTGACAATCTCTACGGCTATGACGAGGTGAGCAACTGACGTCATGTCCACTTTGCTTGCGGCTGCGGCGAAGCCGCCCGGGGAGACCTGTCTCCCAACGGGCGGCGTCGCCGCAGCCCCAAAAAGTG
>JBCDCH010000044.1 GCA_039182125.1 Planctomycetota bacterium | reverse complement strand
CCCGGCGGTATCCTTCCCTCCAGACTGCACCCGGCTCCGACCCAACCCCACCTCATGAAACGCCTCTTGCCCTTCGTTGCCGTTACGACCCTCGCGCTGCCGGCCATGGCGCTTGCCGCCGAAGCCGGCGAAGACCCGTCGAAGATGATCACCGACGTGCCGTCGAAGATCATCCCCGCGGTGTTCACCTTGATCGTGTTCACAGTCGTGGTCGCGATCCTCGGAAAGTTCGCGTTCGGCCCGATTGCCAAGGGTTTGCAGGAACGTGAGGACCGCATCCGCGACGACATCGCCGCCGCCGAGCAGACTCGCATCGAAGCCGAGAAGAAACAGGCCGAGTACGCCGAGCAACTCGCCACCGCCGAAGCCAAGGTTCGTGAGTTGATGGCCGAGGCGCAGAAGAACGCCGAGAACGTCGTCGCCAAAGCCAAGACCGACGCCCAGACCGAAGCCGACGCGATCAAGGACCGCACCAATCGCGAGCTGGAAGACAGCCGCGTCGCGGCCGTCTCGTCGGTCCGTGCCGAAGCCGCCACTCTCGCGACGATGGTCGCCGAGAAGATTCTTCGCCGCGAGATCAATGCCGAGGACCAGCAGCGCCTGGTTCAGGAAAGTCTCGAAGCGCTCGACCAACTGGAGACCGCATAAATGGCCGCCACCGCCGAACATCACGACCCGGCCGCGCTGTCCTACGCACAGGCCCTGATCGAGCTGGCCGAGTCACGCGACCAACTCCAGCCGACCGCCGACGAAGTCGATGCGCTGCGGAAGGTTCTCGACGAGAACCCGAAGTTCGCTCAGTTCCTCGCCGATCCGGGTATCGACCGAGAGGAACGCTCCGCCGTTCTGCAGCGGACTTTCGCCAGCGCGAGTCCGTTGATGCAGAACTTCCTCAAGCTCGTCGAGGGCAAGGGCCGCATCGGACACCTGCCCGGCATCCTCGCCGCCTTCGAGTCGATCCTCGACGAGAAGCTCGGCAAGATCGAGGTCAACGTCACCGTCGCCCAACAGCTCGGCGAAGCTCAGATCGCCGACGTGAAAAACAAGGTCAGCGCCAAGCTCGGCAAAGACGCCGTTGTCCACCAGTTCGTCGACCCCGACATCATCGGCGGCATGGTGATCAAGGTGCAGGACCAGGTCATCGACGCCAGCGTCCGATCGAGACTCGACAGCATGAAGAAGCGTCTCAAGCAGAGCTAAGCCCACCCCGCACGAACCACCGACAGTACTCCCAACCCCAAAGAACATGGCCATCAACGTCTCCGAAATCTCCAGCGTCCTCAAACGCGAAATCGAAGGCTTCGAGCAGCAGCTCGAAGTCTCCGAGGTCGGCACCGTCATCGAAGTCGGTGACGGCATCGCCCGCATCTACGGCCTCCGCAACGCCATGGCCGGCGAGCTCCTCGAGTTCGCCAACGGCACCATGGGCCAGGTCTTCAACCTCGAGGAAGACTCCATCGGTGCGGTCATCTACGGCGACTACCTCGGCATCAAGGAAGGCGACGAAGTGAAGTCGACCGGCCGGCTGCTGACGGTGCCCGTCGGTGAGGGCGTGGTCGGTCGCGTGGTCAACCCGCTTGGTCAGGCCGTCGATGGAGGCGCGGAGATCCAGTCGTCCGAGACGCGCATGATGGACATCGTCGCGCCCGGCATCGCCAAGCGTCAGCCGGTGCACGAGCCGCTCGCCACGGGTATCAAGGCGATTGACGCGATGATCCCGATCGGCCGCGGCCAGCGTGAGCTCATCATCGGCGACCGCAAAGTCGGCAAGACCGCGGTTGCCCTCGACGCGATCATCAACCAGAAGGGCAAGGGCGTTAAGTGCTTCTACGTCGCCATCGGCCAGAAGGAATCTTCGGTCGCTTCGGTCGTCGACGTGCTCAAGCGCGAAGGCGCGATGGAGTACACGACGGTGATCACCGCCGGCGCGTCCGACCCGGCCCCGCTGCAGTACATCGCCGCCTACGCCGGTTGCGCGATGGCCGAGTACTTCATGTGGAAGGGCGAGCACACGCTGGTGGTTTACGACGATCTCACCAAGCAGGCCGCCGCTTACCGTCAGCTCTCGCTGCTGCTGCGTCGTCCGCCGGGCCGCGAGGCGTTCCCCGGCGACGTGTTCTACCTGCACTCCCGTCTGCTCGAACGCGCCGTCAAACTCTCCGACGACAACGGCGGCGGCTCGCTCACCGCGCTGCCGATCATCGAAACCCAGGAAGGCGAAGTATCGGCTTACATCCCGACCAACGTCATCTCCATCACCGACGGTCAGATCTACCTCGAGCCCGACCTGTTCTTCGCCGGCGTGCGTCCCGCAGTGAACGTGGGTATCTCCGTGTCTCGTGTGGGTGGTTCGGCCCAGACCAAGGCTATGAAGAAGATCGCGGGCTCGCTGCGTCTTGACCTCGCCGCCTACCGCGAACTCGAAGCGTTCGCCCAGCTCGGTACCGAGCTCGACCCCAAGACCCAAGCCAAGCTCGACCGCGGTGCCCGTCTGGTTGAACTGCTCAAGCAGCCGCAGTACCAGCCGATGCCCTTCGAGCAGCAGGTCATGGTCATCTACGCCGCGACCAACGGCTACCTCGACAAGGTTGAAGTCGAAAAGGTCTCCGAGTGGCAGGACGGCTTCCTCACCTACGTCGACCAGTCCCACGCCAGCGTTCGCGAGAAGCTCGTCGAAACGCAGGCACTCGGCGATGACATCGTCGACGGTCTCAAGACCGCGCTCGACAAGTTCAACGAGTCGGTCTGGCAGGGGTAACCCGCCGCCACTGCTACGTTCACTCTCAGGGGACGGCGGCGAAGCCGCACTGCGGGCACACCAACTGCTCAAGGTGCGGCGTCGTTGCACATAAAGCGCTATGCCATTACGCCTGCACGTCCAATCGCGTGCCCAGATGCGATTGGAGTCTGCTGAAGTCCCCGAGGGCTTTGCCGCGGTCCGACGCGAGGAAGTTGCTGACTTCCTTGGCTGCGGCTTGGTACTTCGCGTTCATCTCGGCCACTGTTTCGCGCGGTGGCGGGGGGGCGGGCGGATTGGCGGCGAGTGTCGGCCGTTGCTCTCGGGCGTAGGCGCTGTACGCCTGCATCCCCGCGGCAGGTGAAATCGTCATGTGACTGATGTCGAATTCACACGCCTGGATGGCAAGACAAATCACCCAGCCGCGTACGCTTGTCGACATGCCCGAACTCTTCGGCGATGACATCCTCACCGTGGGCGAGTTGACCAGGCAGGTGAAGTCGGCCCTGCGCGAAGCGTTCCCGAAACGCATCGCGGTGCGCGGCGAAACGAGCAACGTCACACTCCACCGCAGCGGCAACGTGTACTTCAATCTCAAGGACGACAGCGCGTCGCTGAGCGCGGTGATGTGGAAAGGCGCGGCGGCCAAGCTGCCGTTCCGCCCGACCGACGGGATGGAGGTCGTCGCCACCGGCGAGATCGACGTGTACGCCGGCTTCGGTCGCTACCAGCTCAAGGCGTTGTCACTCGAGCCGGTTGGCGTCGGAGCGCTCGACGCGGCATTTCGACAGCTGCGCGAAAAACTTGCCGCCGAGGGGTTGTTCGAACCTGCCCAGAAGCAGTCGGTACCGAACTATCCCCGCGTGGTCGTGATCGTGACCAGCCCACAGGCGGCCGGCTTCCAGGATGTGCTCAAAGTCTTCGATCGCCATCCGCACATTCGCAAGCTGGTGTACCCGGTCGCGGTGCAAGGCAACGGCGCGGCGGTGCAGATCGCGGAGGCTTTGGAAGCACTTTCAGGCGTTGCCCATTACGTCGACGCGGTGTTGCTCGGCCGGGGCGGCGGCTCGCTGGAAGACCTCTGGGCGTTCAACGAGGAGCCGGTCGCACAGGCGGTGGCGGCCTGCCGAGTCCCGATCGTGACGGGCATCGGCCACGAGACCGACACGACGCTCGCCGACCTCGCCGCCGACCACCACGCCCACACGCCCACCGCTGCCGCCGAGTACTTGACGCGGCACTGGGCCGGCATTGCGTCCGCGATCGACCAGCAGCGGACCCGCCTGCGAGTCGCCGTCCGTCGTGCGGTTGGCGATCGCCGCAACGCGCTTGCACCGGTGGCCCGGCATCGTGTCGTCCGTCGTCCGGCCGAGATTGTCGAGCAACGTCGTCAGCGGGCCGACCAACTCGAAGCCGAACTCATCGCCCGACTCCGCGAGCGGTTGCGGAACGTGCAGCGCAAGGTCGCCTCATTGCGTGAGCGTCTCGCAAACGCTCACCCGCGCAACCGTCTCGCCAGACGCCGCGAAGGGCTCGCTGATCACCGGGAACGGCTGCGCGAGGCTTTGCGGGGCCGGCTGCGACATGACCGTGATCGGCTCAACGCGCTCGAACGCCGGGCGGCGGGCCACGATCCTCGGTCAACGGTGGTGTTACGCCGGCAGCACACCGCCCGACTTACCGAGCGGCTTGCCGATGCGATGGCGCTTCGTTCGGAGCGGCTGCGCGGCAATCTCGCCACGCTGCGCGCCCGCGCCTCTGCCGTCGATCCCGAGGCCGTCCTGGCGCGTGGCTTTTCGATCACGTTCGACGATGCCGGCCGGCTCGTGCGCCGGCCTGGAGACGCCGATGTGGGTGCGGTCTTGACCACCCGAACCGCTGGCGGCGAGATCCGCTCGCGCGTCGAGCCGGCACCGTCCGCACAGTCGGAACAATCCCGCAGCAAAGCATAGTTCTCGGACCTGGGGCGTCACGACCGCGCCCGCGTTGTCGGTCGATCGGACCGATGCGGTGGACATGGCAGGCATCAGCGTCAGCGGGCAGTTCGGCAAACCGACCAAGCCGGTCAAGGTGGCCGAAGCCACACCGGCCAAACCGGCCGCCGCACCAACGTCGGAGTTCGCGCAGCCCAAGCTTCAGCGTCAGGAACTGATCAACATCAGCAGCCAGCTTTCGGTCATGCTCGACGCGGGGGTGCAGTTGTCCGAAGCGCTGGAATGTGTCGGCGCGCAGCTCCAACGGCCACAGGCCCAACAGGTCATGGGCGACATCGCCCAGCGCGTGAGTTGCGGTGCCGACCTGTCATCGGCGCTGGAACAGCATCCTCGGAGTTTCCCCCGCCTGTTTATCGCGTTGATCAAGGCCAGCGAGAAGGCCGGGATGATGCCGTTGATGCTCAGGCGTGCAACGACCTATCTCAAGAACGAACGCGAGATCATGCAGAAGGTGCGCGGTGCGTTGACGTACCCGAGCATCATGTTCAGTTTCGCGATCCTCACGACCGTGTTCCTGCTGGCGTTCGTGTTGCCCCGGTTCACCAAGATTTATGCCGGCAAGGAGGCCGCCCTCCCCCGTCCGACCAAGATCCTCATGGGCATGAGCGACTTCGTCGTCGGCAACTGGCTGATGCTGCTGATCGGCAGCATCGTCGCGGCAGTGTTGTCGTGGGTCTGGCTCAAGAGTGACGGCGGCAAAGCGGTCTGGCATGGCGTGCAACTGAAGCTACCCATGCTCGGCCCGATGTTTCGCGACCTGCACCTCTCGCGTGGTCTGCGAGTGGTCGGTACCACGGCGGCTGCGGGTGTGCCGCTGCTCGAGTGCGTTGGCATGGCTCGTGACCTGACCGAGAACACGAAATTCCAGCAACTGTGGGACAAGACCCACGACGAGATCGAACAGGGCGCGGCCTTCAGTGCGCCGCTGACCCGACACCCGCTCGTACCGGCGGGGGTGGCGGAAATGGTCAAAGCGGGTGAAGTTGGCGGCAAGCTCGGCGTCGTGCTCGAACACATCGCCGAGTCGAGCGAGGAACAACTCAAGGAACGAATCGCCCAACTCACTCGTTACATCGAACCGGCCATGATTGTCGGCATGGGCGCGCTCATTGGTGGCGTGGCGATGGCGATGCTGTTGCCGGTGTTCAACATCTCGCGCGTGATGTCGAGTTAGCGGCGATCACCCTCAACCGCCGATCAGCTCGTGGACGTCCTGCGGGGCGGTGATGATGAGGGTGCCGTCGAAGTAGCGGATGGAGGCGAAGCCGCCGTTTTCCTGCCAGACGTCGGGGCGGACGGTCTCGCGGATGATGTCGATGATGAGTTCGGCCATGTCCTCGGGAGACATCTCCTCGCCGTTGTCACCGAAGTCGCCTCCCCCTCCGAAACCGCCACCGCCGCCGCCGAAGTCGCCAATGTCGAAGTCAGGCGTGAAGTTCGGCACCGGCATGATCAGGTCGCGGATGTCGTAGACCTTGGTCACCATCGTCCGCGACGCTTGCTCGCGTGTGGTGACGGTGATGACGTTGTCGTCGATCAGATAAGCAAGCTCGCCCTGACCCGCATCGCGGAGGATGAGGTTGAGCATCTGGCGTGAGGTGACGTTGCTTACTTTGAGCGTCACCGGGGTGTTGCGGTCGATGCCGATGAGTTCGATCGCGTTCCAGTTGACCACGACGTTGAGCCCGGTCACATCGCGGTAGAAGTCGATGGCTTCGTTGACCGGCACATCGACGAGTTCGACCCGCGGGATGCGTCGTTGCAGCGCTTGCTTGACCGTCAGGTCGGCCGCGGCGACGAGAAGGACGAGCAGCAGGATCGGCAATGCACGCATGGCGGGCTCCGTGAAGTGTTCTAGGCGTCGAGGGCGGCTTTGGGCTTGTCCTCGTCGGTCAGGGCGGCCTTTTTCGACGCGTCGTTGACGTCGTCCTCGACGTCCTTGAGACCCTTCTTGAACTGCACGATCGCTTGGCCGACGCCACGGCCTACTTCGGGCAAACGCTTGCCGAAAAGTAGCAAGCCGAGCCCGGCGAGGGCGATCATCTCGGCAGGGCCGAGGGAGAACAAAGCGAGGGTGGACGGCATCAGGTTCAACATGTTGGACATCCTTCGGTGGGGGAAGTTCCTTCCATCATACAACGCATGAGGAAGAAAGTTGTTTTGGAAATTCTCGGGGGTGGCATTCCCCCGAAGCCGCTCAGCCTTCGGGCAGCTCCGCGGGGTCGCCGCCGAGGTGCTGCCACAGTTCGCGAAAATCGGCCGGCAGGGGCGCGAAGAGCGTCATCTCTTTCAGGCTGATCGGGTGAACGAACGTGATGCCGTGGGCGTGCAGGGCCTGCCTGCCGAAGGTCCAGCCCCCGCTGTCCGGGTCGCCTTGCACCGCCTTCTGTCCGCCGTACATCGTGTCGCCGACGAGCGGGTGGAGGACGCTGGCCATGTGGATGCGAAGCTGGTGCGTCCGGCCGGTCTTGGGCATGAGCTTGACCAGCGAGATCCCCGGCGGCGGTTGGCGGTGGAAGCGGTCGTTGGGATGGTCGCCGAAGCTCCAAGTCACATCGTCGGACTTGGCGTCGAGGGTGGCTTCGACTTGGTAGGTCGTCGTTGCCGGCTTGCCGCCGTTTTTCTCCGAGACGATCGCCTGCCGCTCGCGGACGGTGTTGTCCTTGCCGATCGGCTTGTCGATGACGTCGGCCTTGAGCTGCGGGATGCCGTGGACGATGGCGCGGTAGGTCTTCTGCATCGTGCGGCGTTCGAACTGTCGGGCGAGCCGCCAGTGGGCCTCGTCAGACTTGGCGACGAGGATGATGCCGGTGGTGTGTCGGTCGAGGCGGTGCAGGATGCCCGGCCGGCGTTCGCCGTTGACGTGAGACCAGCGCTTGCCGTAATGGAGCAGGCCGTTGACGAGGGTTCCGGTCCAGACGCCGCGGGCGGGGTGGATGATCAGGTCCGCCTGCTTGTTGAGGGCCATCATATGATCGTCTTCGTAGACGACATCGAGCGGGATCGGCTCGGGGCGTAGCTGGGAAACTTTCGGCGGCGGGGCGGTCATGCGGACCATGTCGCCGTCCTTGGCGTGGTTCGACGCCTTGGCCTTTCGGCCGTTGATCGTGACGCAGCCTTCCTTGAAACAACGCTGAACCTCTGCCCGGCTCAGGTAACCGACGCGGTCGACGATGTACTGATCGAGTCGGCGGTCGAGATCCTTGCCGACACGCCATTCGAACTCCCGCGGGGCGGCATAGTCCTCGTCATCGACCGGGCTGTCGTTGTCGTCCGGGATGTCTTCGGCGTGGCTCACGGGCCGGATGTTACTCGTCCGGCATGCCGAACTCGCCGAGCATTGGCTCGTCGACTTCGGCCGGCTGCGTGGTCGGGCTCAGGAAGTTGGGCGCGGGCATCGGGCGGCCGCCGGTCAGTTCGGCGTTCATCTCCACGCGCTGCTCGGCGATGAGCCGCTGATAACCCGTCGCGGCGGACTCTTCCTGGATGGCGGCGTACTGCTCGTCGGCTTTGTCGAGCATGCCGGCATCTTCATACGCGGCAGCGAGTCCCATGCGGGCTGAGATCCGCTGCTGGGCTTGTGGGCCCGTCTCGGAACCGGCGTCGGCAAGGACGGCGAGGTAGGACTGGATGGCCAACTCGCCGTACACCGCCGGCTCGTTGAACGCGTCGCCGAGCTTGGGCTGACGGCTGAGCTGTCGGTACAGATCACCCCGGATGAGCAATGCCTCGATTTTCGCGGCGTCGTCGCCGTCGTCCCGGAGCGCGTCCAACGCGGTGACGGCGTCGGTGGCCATCGCGACACGGTTGGTGCGATCGTTGTCATCGACGACGATATCCGGCAGCCGGGTGAGGCGTTGGACCATCTCGCGGGCGTTGCTCAGGTAGATCACCTGATTCTGTGCCTGGGAACTCGCCGCACGGTTGCGGCGTTGGACGAGCGTGATGATCAGCAGCAGGACGCAGAGCCCGATGAGAATTTTGGTGCCGTGGCGGGCCAGAAATGCCGGCGTCTCGGCCAAGGCCATCGCCAGCGAGTTGCGTTCCAGCTGTGCACGGGTTTCTGCGTCCATGGGTGGCGATGGTAGTCCCGCCCGACCGATGGTGCACCACGGGTGGTGTGGATCGGCCGTCGGTGTGTTTCGTCCGGCTTTCTTGACACGGACGCCTCCCGGTCGATGATGCATTGCCCACCCCATTCCCGCGTCCGCGGAGGCCTGATCCCATGAATCGAACCGAAGTATCCCCGTTGTTGCGTCGTGCCGCCCTTGCCGTGGCCCTTGCCATGCCCGTTGCTTACGCCGCGCCCGCCTTCGCGCAGGACGGTCCGGCCATGGCCGAGCCCAGCGAAGAACTCGCTCAGGGCGTCGAAGACTTCTTCCACTTCGGCAAGCTCGGCCGCTACGACCTTGCCGTCGCCAAGGGCACCGCAGTTCTCGACATGGGCGGTGAGCCGGCGGCCGTGCTCAAGGCTTTCCGCGATGCCGCCGCCGCTCGTGGCGATCAGCTCGACCAGTGGCTTGCCGTCTGGCAGGGCGTCGACGATGCGGAGATGGTCGACGTGACCAGCCGACTTGTCGAGGTCATCAACGAAGGCCGGCAGGCGGTCGCTTCCGATCCGGCCGAGATTCGTCGGCAGATCGAGCGGCTCGCCGTCAACGAGTTCGGTTACCGCAACGGCCTGCAGAACCTGCGGACCTCCGGCGAGCTCGCGGTGCCGCTGATGCTCCAGTACCTCGGCGATCCTGACCGCAGCGAGTTTCACAATCCGATCCGCCGTGCGTTGCGTGACATGGGTCGGCTCGTGCTCAACCCGCTGGTCGCCGCGACGCAGACCGATGATGCGAACCTTCTGACTGATGTCGTGAGTGCGTTGGGTGACATCGGCTACGGCGACGCCGCGCCGTATCTCAAAGCGGTGGCCGAATCCGACGCCGCCCCCTCGGCCAAGGAAGCCGCCAACGAAGCCCTCGCCGAGCTCGGCGTGTCCGGCTCGGCCGGCGATCTCTTCTACCAACTCGCCGAGCGGCTCTACTACGACCGTTCCAGCATCACCGCCGACAGCCGTTACCCCGAGGCGTTTGTCTGGAGTTACACCGACAACCGTTTGTCGGCTGAGCGCGTGCCGCCGGTGATCTTCAACGAGATCATGGCGATGCGTGCTTCGGCGTCGGCACTCGAAGCCGGTAAGTCCATGGACGACGCGCTCTCGTTGTGGATCGCGGCGAACTACAAGCGGGCCGCCGAACTCGGTGACGGCACCGACGCCTCCCGCCCGGCCGATGATCCCGGCGTCCAGTACTACGGCGTCACCGCTGGCTCGAAGTACACCAGCCGGGCACTCGCCCGTGCGTTGGCCGACAAGAAACCGGCGGTCGCGCTGTCCGCGATCGAGTCGCTCCAGTCGACGCTCGGCGACACGGCATTGTCCGGCTCGGCCGAATCGGCCCCGCTGATCGATGCGATGAGCTACCCCGACCGCCGTGTTCGCTTCGAAGCCGCCATGGCACTTGCGGGCGCGCTTCCGAGCAGCGATTTCGAGAACAGTTCACAGGTCGTTCCGCTCCTGGGCGAAGCGTTGAGCCAGACGGGCCAGCCCCAGTTGGTGGTACTCGGCCCCAATCGTGACATGGTCAACGCGATGGCCGAGGACTTGCGTGGTCAGGGCTATCAGGTTGCCGGCGTGACCAGCGCGAGCGAAGCGGTGCAAACGGCGCAGGGCCTCGCGGCCGTGGATGCCGTGCTGGCCGTGGATGACGTCAACATTCCGGCTGGCGAGATCGACCGCCTGCTGACCTTCCTCAACGCCAGCGACAAGACTGCCGGCAGTGCCCGCATCATCCTCGCCAATCCGCAGTCGAGCTACGCGGCCGATGCCGAGGACAACCCGCTGATGACAACGACGACCGCCGAGGGCGGAGCAGGCCTCGCGGCGGCGATCGAGGAAGGCCGCGCCGCAGCCGGCTCGTTGCCGCTCGACGAGCAACTGGCCACCGAGTACAGCCTCCGCGCCGGCGAACTGCTCAAGGACATCTCTGAATCGCAATCGAACGTCTTCAACCTCGCCCCGGCCAAGGGGCCACTGCTCGACGCGCTTGATGACGAGCGTGAGGCCGTCGTGCTGCTCGCCGCGGATGTGCTCGGTGGCCTCGACGACGCCGACGCGCAACTCGCCCTCGCCAGCAGTGCCGGCGAGACCGGCGCGGACGCGGACGTTCGGTCAGGCCTCTACGAAGCACTGGCCAAGAATGCCCGCAACTTCGGCAACAAGCTCAGCGGTGACGCCGTCAACGCCCTGCGTGGTACGGTCGTTTCCGAGCCCAACCTCGAAGTTCGCACCGCGGCCGCGAAGGCGTACGGTGCCCTGAACCTGCCGGCCGAACAAGCCAAACAGATCATCATCGGGCAGTAAGTTCATTGCATTTCCCGAGGAAGCCGCGGTTGATTAAACCGCGGCTTCCTTGCGTTGTGGTTTTCGGCGTCGTTTGCAGTTGACGCGGTGCCGGGTACAACCAAACCGTGTTCGAACTGCTTGCCGCCTCGGAAACCGTTGCCGGGTCCTACGAGCTTTTTTCCACCGCCGCGCTGGTGTCGCTGCTGACACTGACGTTGCTGGAAGTCGTGCTCGGGATCGACAACGTCGTGTTCATCGCAATCCTCACCGGCAAGCTGCCCGAGAGCCAGCGAAAGAAGGCGTGGTACATCGGGCTCGGTCTCGCGATGCTCATGCGGATCGCGTTGCTGTTCGCTGCGACATGGGTGCTGTCGCTCGACAAGACCGCGCTGTTCACGATCCCGATGCCGGAGTTTCTGGCCGATGTGTTCGGCAAGCTCTTCAACGGCGCAGCCGACACGGCTCACGCAACGCCGCACGGACCGCTTGGGATCACCGGCAAGGAGCTGATCCTGTTCCTCGGCGGCGCGTTCCTCGTCGGCAAGGCGTCGTTCGAGATTCACGATAAACTCGAAGGCCATGCCCACGGTCCGTCGGCCGGCAAGGCCGTGGCGAGCTTCGGTGCGATCATCGTTCAAATCCTCTTGCTCGACGCGGTGTTCAGCGTCGACAGTGTCATCACCGCCGTCGGTATCGCGCAGCATATCGAGGTCATGGTCATCGCCGTCGTCATCGCGGTGATCGTCATGATCACGTTCGCGCAGCCGATCAGCCGATTCGTCGAGAAGCATCCATCGATGAAGCTACTCGCTCTGGCGTTCTTGATTCTCATCGGCGTGATGCTGTTGGTCGAGGCGTTCGAGGTGCATGTGCCCAAGGGCTACATTTACTTCGCAATGGCGTTCGCCTTCACGCTGGAGATGCTCAACATCCGCATCCGCGGCAAGAAGGGCAAAGCGGTCACGCTGCACCAAAGCTACGTCGAGAGCGATTCGCCCGACGGATACGGCGATATCGCCAACCCGAATCAGTTGCGACTGTTCACCAAGGGCGAGTAGCGCCAGGTGGATGCCGTGCGAAATCGCCTCGAACGTCTCCGCCAAGCTCGTAGGATCGGCCGATGGGTTTGCTCCACCGATTGTTCGCGTCGCGCTCCACGCTGAGGTGGCCGACCGAGCCGTTGGTGGACCGCGAGTTGGTGCTTGCCCCGCCGACCGCGACCTTGATTGAGCCGATGGCCGCGAGCGATCCGGATACGCCCACCGAGGTGACAAGGGCGCGGATGGCCGACCTGCTGGCCCGGGCGCCGGGCGGTGTCGAGAAGGCCAACTGGCTCGCGGGGACGGTGCCGGCGTTGCACTTTCTGATGCGGCTTCAAAACGACGACCCTGTCCCGATCGCCGGTGCCGTCGGTCTGCGGATCGGTGACAACGAAGACCTGCGGATGTACGCGGGTCACGTCGGCTACCACGTTCACAAGCCCGCGCGGGGTCGCAATTATGCCGAGCGGTCGGTTCGGCTGATCCTGCCGGTCGCTCGATCGGCAGGCATGCAGACGTTGTTCATCACCGCCAACCCGGAGAACGCGCCGAGCCGTCGCACCATCGAAAAGCTCGGCGGCGAGTTTCTCGAGATCGTCGACGTGCCCAAGGCGCACCCACTTTATCGGGCCGGGGAGAAGCGTAAAGCACGCTATCGCATCGACCTTTGACGATTTCCTCGGCTCGTCGCCGCAGCAGTTTGAAACGATCTGCGCCAGTCGTTGCATACGATCAATCATGCCGCTTTCCCCCATTCCGGAGATTCTCGACGAGTTGCGTGCCGGCAAGATGATCGTTCTGGTCGACGACGAGTCGCGCGAGAACGAGGGGGACTTGGTGGCGGTTGCCGAACACGCCACGCCCGAGGCCGTGAACTTCATGGCCCGCGACGCGCGCGGCTTGATCTGTCTTTCGCTCACCGGCGAGGCCTGTGATCAGCTTCAACTCGAGCCGCAGGCCCACCGCAACACGGCCCAGCTCGGCACCGCGTTTACCGTGAGCGTCGATGCCCATCCGAAGTTCGGCGTGACCACCGGCGTGAGCGCACACGATCGCAGCCGAACGATTCAGGTCGCCATCGCGCCCGACGCGCAGCCGACCGACCTGCTGCGGCCGGGGCACATCTTCCCGCTGCGCGCGCGAACCGGTGGCGTTCTCGTTCGTGCCGGGCAGACCGAGGGTGCGGTCGATCTGGCTCGGCTCGCGGGCTTCAGGCCGGCCGCCGTCATCTGCGAGATCATGAACGACGACGGCACGATGGCGCGCCGGCCGGAGTTGGAGGTCTTCTGCGAGAAGCACGACATGAAGATGTGCTCGGTCGCGGACCTGATCAGCTACCGCTTGCGCCAAGACTCGCTGGTCCGCCGTGTCGAAACCGTGGAGATGCCGAACGCTTGGGGCAACTTCACATTGCACGCCTTCGCGACCGACGTCGATCAGGAGCCACACCTTGCGTTGGTTAAAGGCGACGTGACCGATGGCGAGCCGACGCTGGTGCGGGTGCATAGCGAATGCCTGACGGGCGACGTCTTCGGCAGTCGGCGGTGTGACTGTGGCGACCAACTCGCGCAGGCGATGGCGATGATCGAGGCCGAGGGGAAAGGCGTGTTGTTGTACCTCCGCCAGGAAGGTCGCGGCATCGGTCTGCTGAACAAGCTCCACGCCTACAAGCTCCAGGAGCAGGGTCTGGACACGATCGAAGCAAACGAAAAGCTCGGCCTGCCGGCGGACAAGCGCGACTACGGCATCGGCTCGCAGATCCTTCGCGACCTCGGGCTCAAGAAGCTCCGCATCCTCACCAACAACCCCAAGAAGATCCACGGCATCGACGGCTTCGGCTTGGAGATCGTCGAGCAACTGCCGGTCGCCGCGCCCGAGAACAAGCACAACGCGGCGTACCTCAAAACCAAACGCGACCGAATGGGTCATGCGTTGTGATCTTGCGTTACACTCTCCCCGGCCGTGTCCGGCATGGTGCCGGCTCATCCGCAAGCCCTGACCCATGACGCGCCTCCTCGTCCTTCTGCCGATCATCTTCTGGCTGACGATGCCGGAGCGTGAGTCGGCGTACGGCGCGGTCGATACGGGTATGTTTCTGAGTGGTTTTGCCCTGATCGTCTTGATGTACTGGGGGCTCGTGCGGGTCTTGCTCGGTCGGCGTGACGGCGGTTGGGGCGCGACCGGTTCGGCACGAAGGGGCATGTCCATCGCGCGCGGGCTGAGCGTGGCTTGGTTCGTGTTCGGGCTCTACCAACTCGGCTTCCCCGCCGCGATCGAACGGCTCGGCCTCCCGGGAACCGCCTTGCCGGCGATCGTTGCGACGTTGCCGGCATACGCGTGTTGGGCCGCGCTGCACGCGACGCGTTTTCCGGTGGAGCGGCAGATGTGGGAGCAGTCGCTCGCGGATCGGTTGGCCAACGGAGCGCCGGTCCACAAGCCGCCAACGCTCTGGGGTTACGTGTCGGGTCAGATGCGGGTGGGGGTGCTGTTCGCGATGGTGCCGGTCGGCGGCGTGCTGTTGTTGCGTGACGCGGCCGTGTGGTTGCTCGAGCGGTCGGGGATCGACACCGCGACCCCCACGGCTGAAACGGCCATCAGCTTCGGCGGTATCGCGGTGATCTTTCTAGGTGCGCCGGTGCTGCTGCGTCGTGTCTTGCCGACGTCGTCGATGGCCGAAGGCCCGTTGCGTGACCGACTTGAACACGTCGCACGCAAGACCGGTCTGAAGTTCCGCGACATCCTGATCTGGCACACCGACAACGCCGTCGCCAATGCGGCGGTCATGGGCCTGTTCCCGCAGGTACGGTACGTGCTGTTGAGTGATCTGTTGATCGAAACGATGACCGATCGCCAGATCGAGGCGGTGTTTGCCCACGAAGTCGGGCATGTTCGGCATCGTCATATGGTGTGGTATGTCGTGTTCGTCGCGGTGTTGATGCTGATCCTCGCCGGGCCGGGGACCGATGCCGAGCGGTGGCTGCGGAGCGTGTGGGTCGACGGCGGCGATGCGATTGCGTTCGCCATCGTGGGTGTCACGATCGCGTCCTTCCTTTTCCTGCTTGGCTTGCTCTCGCGGCAGTTTGAGCAGCAGGCCGATGTCTTCGCCGCCCGCAACGTCACACGCGAGCCCGATGCGCCGGAAGTCATGGGAGCGATGGTTTTCTCGACCGCGCTGCGGCGTGTGGCACAGATCAACGGCATGCCGATGACGGTGCCGCCGCTGCGGGCGACGCCGACCGGAACCGTGGCGTGGTTGCTTGGCCACGCCGGCAGTTTCATGCACGGCACAATTCGTCAACGTATGGACGCCGTCCAGGAAATCGCCAGCGACTCGGGCAGGGCACGACGGTTCGATCAGCGAATGTTCTTCGTGCGGGCGTTGTTGTTGGTGCTGTTGGCGGCTGGAGGGTTTTGGCTCTGGATGGCACCGTCATGAAGGTCGAAACGGTCGTCGGCGTTGATTTTTCGGGCGGCAAACATGCCGGCCGAGCGATCTGGCTCGCAACGGCCGAGGTCGGTCCGCGACTCAAGCTCCGCGCGTTGCAGCGTCTCGAAACCCTCGCCGGAACGCGTGATCGTGACCCGGCGCTAGCGCATCTGGTCGATGTGATTGCAGAGTCGCAACGTGCGTTGTGGGGCATGGACTTTCCGTTCGGTCTACCAGTCGAAATGGCTTCGGACGGTTGGCCCGCGCAGCTCGCCGCCATCGCCGCATGGGAAGACGGTGCCCAGGAATACGGCCGGATGCTTTACAAGCGGAGCCTCGCCGAGCAGGGCAAGGGGCACGTCCGCCGCACCACCGACGTGCTCACGAAAACCCCGTTCGACTGCTATCACTACCGCATCATCTACCAGACATTTCACGGCATGCGTGATGTTCTGCGTCCGCTGCGCGGCACGCCGAGGACGGCTATTCTGCCGTTCGAACCGGCAACCCCAGCCGATCGGATCGTCGTCGAAACCTGCCCGAGCAGCACGCTCAAGCGTCTTGATCTGCCGCACCAGAACTACAAACAGCCGGGCGGCAAGCCGGTCGACGATAAACGCCGCGCGACACGCCGTGCGATTTTCGCCGGGCTCAAGGGTCTGATCGATATCCCGCCGCACCAACGCCGCAAGGCGATGACCGATCCTGGCGGCGATGCACTCGACGCCATCATCGCGGCGGTCGGCAGTTGGCATGGCTACAAAACGGCCGACCACGACGAGGTGGCCGGCCATGAGCGTGCGGCACGTGAGGGATGGATCTACGCCTGACCCTTGCGGGACGTGTCGTCAAGCTACTCGACCTTGAAGATCGTGTTCGCGGTGGCAACCTTGCCGCCGGGATCCTCGACGAGGATGAACAGGCGGTACACGCCCGGTTCGCTCGGCGCGGTCATCGTCACCGCGTCACCGTCGTAATGGAGTAGCGTCGAGAGGTCTTGCGGGCGCTTTTCGGACTTCCCGTAGCTCAGGGCGTTGGGCTGGCGGAGTTCGAGGTGCCAGCCGAACTTGAGCGTCTTGCCCTCTGGGTCGAAGGCGGTGACCTCCGCTTGGTGCGTGCTGCCCGGTGCGATGGGCTCGTCGAAGTTCGGCGTGATGTCGAGGATCGAGGGCGCGCGATCGTCGGGCCAACTGCCGGTCCACAGGCGTTGGTAGGTGTCGAAGATGCCGGTGGGTCGCGTCTCGACGAAGATGCCGAACCATGTGTGGGTTTCTTCCTGCTTCTGTCCCCAAAGGAAGCCGAAGCCGCCTAGGCAGTTGGGGTCGCCGACGATTTGGTCGTTCCAGAGCTGCGCGACTTGTAGGGCTTTCTCGGTGGATGATTGTTCGATGGGGGCGACGTCGAACTTCTTGGGTACTTCCCATTGGCCCAACGGCCCGAACTCCATGATGATGTGCGGGCCATTCCAGCCGGTCTCGCGCTGCTCGGCGAGGCGCTGGCTGATGCTAAACATGCCGCCATAACTATTGATGCCCCAGATGTCGATCGACGGACAGTTTTCGCGGATGCGCTGGCCGAACGGTTCATCAGGGCGGGCAAGTTCGCTGGTGGTGGTCATCACCGGATGGTTCGGATCAAGGTCTTGCACTAGCGCGGCAAGTTCTTCGAGGAAAGCCCAGTACTCTGCTGGGTGAACGTTCTCGGCTTCGGATTCGTTGCCCAGCGACCACGCGAGCAGGGCCGGGTGGTTCTTGTGGGCTTCGACGGCGCTGCGTGTTTCGTTGCGAAGGCGATCGAGAAGCTGCGGGTCGGTGTAGACCTCCTCAGGGTTTTCGCCGCGCGAGTGGGGAAGCCAGATGTTGAGGATGACGGCGATCCCGTTGGCGTGCGCGTCGTCGAGCAGCTTACCCGTGTTGGGCCCGACGCCCCAGGTACGTAGCGCGTTGCCGCCGATGGCCGCGAGGTCACCCATGCGGTTGCCGGTGCCGCCCATGCCCTTGATGTAAAACGGCTCGCCGTTACGGATCAGCTGCCAACCGTCGTCGGTTTGTTGAATCTCGACAACCGACGGCCCGGCGGGGTTGTGTTCCTCTGCGTTCACGTTGTAAGCGGTTGTGGCCAGCAGCAGTGCGCAGGCGGTAGCGAAAAGTGATTTCATGGAGCTCCTCATAAATAAAGAGTACCGCATGTCGCGTCGACGTTGGAACGTCAGATGTTGTGATAACGCGTGTCGCTGCGTGACAGGAGCCGGGGCAAGGGGTGTGAGCGGGCGGAGGGCGCGGTAAAACGTGTCGATGATCGCTTCGCTCATGTTGGCCGGACTTTTCATGTTTCAGCCGGGACAGAACAACACGGGGTTCAGTACCGACGTCGCGGACATCCCGCCGACCAAACGGCCCGATGACGCGTCGTCGCCGTACAAAGACACGCAACTGCCGGAGGTGCGCCTCACGCCGCCGGTGAAGACGGTGTTCGGTGAAGAAGGGCATCGCCAGTCGCTCAACGGAACGTGGCAGTACACGCCGCGCGTACCGGAGGGATTCGACGGAACCGCAGCGAGTCTGGGCGAGACGATGGACGCGCAGGTGCCGGGCCAGACGTGGCTGCAGGAGCTGCCGTTGATGGAAGTGAAAGAGCTGCACGTGCCGTGTGCGTTCACGCGAACGTTTGAAGTGTCACCGGAGTGGGACGGGCGGTACTTCGCGCTGCAGTTCGAGTCGCTCGACGGGTACAGCAAGATCTACGTCAACGGCCAGAAGGTCGGCGAGGTTGACGGCGGGTACATCCCGTCGGAGTTCGATGTCACCGATGCGATCAAGCCGGGCGAGACGAACGAGCTTGTGGTGACGATCGAGCTATCGCTGCTGAGCAGTTGGATCCGCCGCGAGATGGGCAACGTCGCGCGGCCGGTGTGGCTGCAGAGTTTGCCGACGGTACACGTGTCGCGATTTCATGTGGACACGACACGGACCGAAGACGGGCGCTGGCAGTTGGAGGTGATCCGCAAGGTCGAGAATCACACTGACCAAGCCGTCGAAGGTGTCGAGCTTCGGCTGGATATTCCCGGCGTGGTATTGGACGCAGGCTCAACACTGACGGCGATACCTGCCAGAGAGAGCAACTCCGGTTCAAGCAAAACGACTTTCGCGTTGGACAAGCCCATCAAGCCGTGGCACCCGGAGTCACCCAACCTCTACGACGCGACGCTTACGCTTATGCTCGACGATGAGCCACTGATGACGGTCGGTCGCCGCGTCGGCTTCCGCACGGTCACCGCCGAGGACGGCGTCCTCAAAATCAACGGCATCCCTTTCACCGTCAAAGGCACCAACTACCACACCACCTACCCCGGCTCCGGCCATCACCCGACCCCCGAGCAGTACCGTGCCGACATCGAAAACCTCGTCGCCCTCAACCACAACTCCCTGCGCGTCTGGCAGACGCCAAGCTCTGCGTACATGGACGCTTGCGACGAACTGGGGATGACGACGACGATGGAGGTGCCGATGAACGAGATGATCTACGGGCGCGGGTTTGGCGAGGGTCAGAAGGGCAACGACCCGGCGATGACCGAACCGTTCCTCGAGTTCGCCGGGCGGGTGTTCGAGACCTATCGCAGCTATCCGAGCAACATCCTCTGGGGCCTGGCGAACGAAGCGCCGTACTACGACTACTTCGAGATGGGTGCCTTCGGCTTCCGCAACGCCGACCCGAACCGCCCGGTGTTCTTCGGCTCGGACATGCGCATCGGCATCTCCATCCCCGGCACCAATGTCAACGACGATCACTACCCGCTGCGCGGCCGGCTCGCGCTCGACGATCCGGCCGGCATCGTCGGCGGGGCGTGGGAGTTTCCGACCGACGAGCCGAACATCTTCACCGAATGGGCCCACGTCCCGTGGAACAACACGACCGAACGCGCCTGGGACCCGGCGATCCACGAGTTCTTCAGCCGGATCATGCTCGGGCACATGAAGCAAACGTGGCTGCACCCGCACGTGGCGGGGGGATACGTGTTTTCGTCAACGCCACTGCGCGGCCTCGGCCGCCACTACGACTTTGGCTACTACGACGTCTTCCGTCGCCCGAACGCGTCGGCATGGGCGGTGTACCAGGCGTACTCGCCGGTGTGGATTGAGGCGGTGGAGCAGGAGGTGATGAGCGGTCCGACAGACTATCAACAGGAGTACCGACACACGATCCGCATCAAAAATCGATTCGACTCACAAGATCTCAACGGCGTTCGTGTGTATCCGATTGTTGAGAATCCGCATCGCCCAGTTGAGTCCGTAGGTTCGTTGCCTCAAGCGAACGTGGGTGACACTATCGAGTTTGTTTACGACCACCACGGATCAACCGGTTTGGCTTTCGTCGACGAACGTGATGTCGTTGTTCAGCGACTCTACTTTGAGCGGCGACCAGAGGATGGAGTTCCGACGGCAGCTCCCGTTGCTCAAGACGCGAATGGCCTCGAACTCAACGCTGCGGGCGGCACACACACCATCGTTGGCGATGGCTTTACCTTCACGCTCAGCGCCGACGGGGCGCTCACTGCCACCGTCGACGACACCCCGGTCCTCACCGGCACACCGACGCTCGCCGTACGCCGCTCCGGCCTCGAACGCTGGCCGGCGAACAAGCGGCCGATCGAAAACATGGTCCACGAGTGGATCACCGACAACGTCACCGTCGAGCAGGACGGCGACAACATCGTCGCGACCATCATCGGGGCGTACAGCCGGGCCAAGGGCAGCTTCACCTACACCATCGCGCCCACCGGCGAGTTCACCGTTGCCTATGACCTGACCTGGACGCACTTCGAGAAGGTCGACGCGTTCAACGTCGGCGTGATGATGCCGGTGCCGGACGACTTCGACCGCATCGACTGGCGGACTGACGGCTTCTGGCACACCTACGGCCCCGACGAAATCGGCCGACCCGTCGGTACCGCCACCCGCCTCGGCCCCGACGACACCCTCGCCGCCCGCCGCGCCTGGGAACCGGCCACGCCGTACCGCGACGGCAAGCTCGGTAAGCCGGACGTGCCGAAAACCTGGCCGTGGAACCATGACCTGCTCACAGTCGACGGCATGGAGTCCACCAAGGATTTCCGCGCCACCCGCTTCGACTTCCGGCAGTTCACGATCTCCGACGGTACCGTCGGTCTCCGCGCTCTCGCCGACGGCGACAAGCACGCCCAGGCCATCGCCGACCGCGACCGACGCATGCTCCAGATCTCCTACCACCACAACGGCGGCACCGAGTTCCACCTGGTCAAATCCCTCCGCGCTGACGTGCTCATCACCCAGCCAGGCACCAAGCTCGCCGACGAGGTGACCTTTCAGTTGGTGCGTGCGGCGGACTGAACGATTGACCCCCGCGATTCGTACTACATACTGTTGAGAACAGATCGCAGCGGATGCGATGCCAACCCAGGAGTTACCTAAACATGGCCACCACCGATACCGCCACCGACAACCCCGTTACCCTCACTGAGGGCGCGGCCAAGGAAATCACCGACATCGTCAACCAGCAGGTCGAAGCTGGCGAACTCGAAGCTGACAAGGTTTACCTCCGCGTCGGCGTCAAGGGCGGCGGCTGCTCGGGCTTCTCCTACATGCTCGACCTGATCCAGGAAGAGCCCGCCGATTCCGATGAGGTCTTCGAGGAAAAGGGCATCCGCGTTGTCGCTGACATGAAATCGCTGCTCTACCTCGGCGGCGTGCAGATCGACTTCAAAGACGAGGTGATGGGCCGTGGGTTCGTGTTCAACAACCCCAACGCCACCAGCACCTGCGGCTGCGGCAGCAGCTTCACCGCGTAGTTTTCTTCCCTGGTACACGAATGACCACGCCGTTGATCTCGACGGCATGGTCATTCGTGTGTTTACGCCGGGCTATCTCCGTACAACTCCGCGAAGCGTTGTTCGGTTTGCTCGTCGCCAATGAGGACGAGGTCTCCGTCGGTCGGTAGCGGGTCGGCCGGGTTGGGGTTGATGCGCATGTCCCCGTTGACGACGGTCGCGATGACGGTCGCGCCGGTTTCTTTGCGGACCGGGACTTCGGTGAGTCTCGAGCCGGCCAACGCACTGGGGATGGCCACGCGGACGATGTTGAGCCCCTCGGCGATCGGCACGATGCTCCCGTGACGCAGCAGGTTCATGATTCGGCTCGCGCCAAGCGTAGCCGTGCTCATCACGAAGTCTGCTCCCGCTCGGTGGAGCGTGCGGACGTTTTGTTCCAGCGTCGCCCGGCTGATGATCTGTATGTCCGGCCGAAGGTCGCGTAGCAACAGAGTCAGGTACACGTTGGTCGAGTCGTCGTGCGTCGTGATGAGGACGGTCGGTGCTTTCTCGATGCCGGCTTTCTTGAGCACATCGACATCGGCCGCGTCGCCGTGCAGGAACTGCTCGTCGGTCATCCAGTCGGCCTGTCGGCTCGGGTCTCGGTCGATCATGCACCACTGGATGCCGCGGTTGGACAGGGCACGCGCGGTGGCTTTACCAACCCGGCCGCAACCGATGAGCACGACCGGCGCGCCACTCACGTTGTAGATCGCAAACGCTTCGTCGTAGTTGAGCAACTGCTCGGCCGTCCCGCCCAGCACGAGTACAGCGTTGTTGCCGATCACGGTATCCGGTTGCGCTACTTCGAACTCTCCACGCTCCCACACGCCCAACACCGCCACGCCCAGATCGGCGATGCGGTTCTCGGCGATCGTGTTCCCAACCAGCGGCGTGCGCAGCGCATTAGCTTCGGCGATCTGTAGGTTGCCGAGGCGGTCGATGACGTGGGTCATCGCGTCGCCGCCGATGGTGCGGTGAGCGAGCGATTCGCCGACGAGTTCGGTGAGATTCAACGCATGTTGCGCCCCGGCCAGCGACAGGACCGACCGGCTGCGTGGGTTGTCGACGGTCGCGATCATCGGCGTCTTACCCGCGACTTCCCTGGCAACGAAGATGACCTTGGTGTCGGTCGCGTCATCGGCGGTGGTCACGAGCAGGGCGGCCTGGTCGAGCCGGGCGTTGCGATAGGTCTCGGGCATGTCGAGCTGGCCGACCATGACACGCAGCCCCTCGTCATGAAGCCGCAGTGCTTCCTGGCGGTCCGGCACCAGCAAGACGTAGTCGATCCGCTGTCGCCGCAGGCGGTTGATCAGTGCCGCGGTGACCGGATCGTGTCGCGTGATGATGACATGATCGCGCAGGTCGACGGGCAACTCGTCGGGCGCGCGAGCCTGCCGTCGGGCCTCGATCCACGGGGCGTAGAAAAACTGGATCACCGTGAACGGCAGCAGCACCAACATGAACAGCACGCCGCTGAGCAAGACGAACATCGAGAACGCCCGGCCCAGGTCCGACTCGAACGTGATGTCGCCGAACCCCAACGTGCTCATCACAGTCAGCGTCCAATAGAACCCCGTCACCCAACTGTGCTCCTGTCCCTCGCGGAGCATGATGTAGTGGAACAGCACGCTGAAGATGAAGATCATCCCGATGAGCAGGGCGATGAAACGCAACAACGTCCGGACGTTGGGCTTCCCGGGCCGCTGCCGGATGAATAGTGCGAGTTGGGTGACGATCGACTTCACTCGCATGAGCGTACCCGCCTGAAAACCACGGGCTACCCAAGTGGCAGGATGTTGAAGTCAACTCAACCGGCGCATGCACGTGCCACACGCCTACGGTCTTCCTTGATGGAGCCTGTTCACCTTCTCGGTTATGCCGGCGTGGCGATCGCGGTCGCACTCATCGGCGTGACCAAGTCCGGCTTCGGGGCGGGAATGGGCTTGCTGGTCGTGCCGATGACGGCGATCGCGTTGGGGTTTACGCCGGCCGGATCGGAGTCGGCGCTTGGGCTATTGCTACCGCTGCTCATCGTCGGCGACATCATCGCGATCGCGCAGCACCACAAGCATTTCGCGTGGGATTTGCTCAAACGATTGTTACCGGGCACGGCAGTCGGCGTGGTCGTCGGCGGGGCGGTGCTGTTCCTGATCAAGCAACAGGCCGGATTGGTCGAAGCGCTGATTCGCATCGAGATCGGCATCGAGTGTGTCGTGCTCGTGAGTCTGCATTGGTGGCGACAGTGGAAGGGCACGCAGGAGAAGCTCATGCCCGAGCCGGCGCGCGGATTGGTGACGGGCATGTTCATCGCGATCAGCAGCACACTCGCCCACGCCGCCGGGCCGATCTTCGCGATGTATGTGCTGCCGTTGAAGAAGACCCGCGATGCGTTCGTCGGCACGTCGGCGCTGTACTTCTTCATGCTCAACAACGCCAAGATCCCGGCATACATCATGGCCGGACAGTTCGCGGACGTGAACTGGATCGGCGGGGCTGCGCTGGCGCCACTCGTGCTCGTCGGCGCGCTGTTCGGCTTTGCGTTGAAGAAACGCATGACCGACGCGCTGTTCATGAAGCTCGTCTACGTCGTCACGTTCATGCTCGGCTGGGGGCTGCTGATCGACGGGGTTGCCAAGTTGCTGTCCTGATCTTTCCCTTGGCTTGTCACTCGCCCAGCGCCTTGCAGAACTTGGCAAAGCCGAAGCATTGCTTGCCGAGTCGGCCGTCGGTGCCTTCATCCTTCAACGCACCGCTCTCAGCAAACGCCTGCATGATGCCGGGGATGTAGACGTGTGTCGCATAGATGCGGGCGTTGCGGTAACCGAAGATGCCCATGAGCTGCTCGATGGAACGGAAGGCACCCCAGTCGCCGGCCGCCTCGCCGGTGAAGGTCACCGGCTTGTCGTCAAACGCCTCCGGGAAAGGCAGCATGTCGATGAAGTACTTCAGCACGCCGGGAAAGCTGCCGTTGTATTCCGGCGTGACGACATGCAGCCCCGCGGCATTGACGACTCGGTCCGTGGTGTCCGACCAGCCGGCGGGTTTCTTGGCGTAGCACGACGGATTGAAAATCTCGGCCGGCATTTCGCTAAGCGAGTAGAGCGACGCCGGAACGCCTGCGCTTTGGTACTTGGCAAGCACGAGCCTGGCGACTTTGAGCGCGTTGGCATCGGGCCGGTTGGTGCCGGCGATCACGAGAATGGGTTGTTCGTCCGTGGGCATGGCTGCGAACGATACCGCTTGCCGCCTTGATTGCCGACGCCTATTCTCCTTTCCCGCAAGGGAGTGTACCGAAGTGGTCAAACGGGTCTGACTGTAAATCAGATGGCTTCGCCTTCGGGGGTTCGAATCCCTCCGCTCCCATCAACAAAAAGCGCCCCGACGAATCCGTCGGGGCGTTTTTTATTCTTCGATACTCGCGGGTTTGTTTGGTAGGGGGCGGGTTCCGTCGACGGGCGTGGTCAACTCCTCGGCTTGCCGGTCACGCACGAGTTGGTCGGTGACTTCGATCTCGACGCGTCGGTTGGTCGTCGGCGTGTCGTCGAAGTAGGCCTGTCGGCGGATCGGTTCATAGGTGCCGCTGCCCTGAACGCGGATGACGTCACGCGAGACGCCACGCTCCACCAAGAGTCTGGCAACCTGCTCGGCCCGTCGGAGGCTGAGCATCATTTTCTCATCGTCGTCACCGCCATCGTCAAGCGCCGCATGCCCGCGAACCATGATGATGTTGCGGTGCCCTTTGATCTCCTCCGCGATCTGGTCGATGAGGTCGATCGCACCAAGCGAGACGATGTGCTCGCCGGCTGCGAACCCGACCGCGCCGCCCTTGGTGTAGTGCTGACCGGGGCGAATCGTGGTGACCTCGTGCTCGGTGCCTTCCGCGCCGTCGGGCGCCCGCTTGGTGTTGCCCCGTTCGCCGGGACCGTTGCGAGCTTGGCGTTCCATCTCTTTCTTGAGCAGGAACAGGTCGATGGGATCGTGGCTGTCGGAGTCGGGCACGTAGCCGAACTTCTCACGGATGGAGGCGATGACCTCGACTTGCCGCTCTTCCTCGGCCTCGACCGCGCCCGCACCGCTCGCGCCGCCGGCACCATCGGGCTTGAGCACCCACATGAGCACGAACAAGCCCATCATGCACATCAGCAAGTCCGCGAGCGTGAAGATCCACTCGGGACATTCCTCACACAGTTCTTCTTCGTCGCACTTTTTGCAAGACATGGGGGAGGGGAAAAGGCGCTAGGGGTTAGGGGCTAGGCGCTAGGGCCCGCCGCGAAGATTCGAACTCAAGCCCTAGCGCCTAACTTCTAGCGCCTAGCGCCTGCCAATCGACCAAGAAACTACGCCGCCTGAGCCAAAGCTCCCTGCTTGCCCGCACTGACGAACGAGAGCAACTGCATCTCCACCACGCGCGGGTTGTTGCCGGCCTGGATGCTGAGGATGCCTTGCATGACGACCTCCTTGGCGAAGAGTTCGTCCTTGGAAAGCGCACCGAGTTTGTCGGCGATCGGGCCGGCCATGACGTTCTGGATGATCGCCCCGTAGAGCGTGCCGGTGAGTGCGACCGAGAGGGCGGCACCGATCGCGGCCGCGTCGCCGGAGAGGTTCTGGAACATCGCGACCTGCGCGACCAGACACGCGATCAAACCACAGCCCGGGCCGAACTTCGCGATCGTGTGCCACATGTGTTTGCCGTGTTTGTGGCGTTCGCCCATGGCAGCCAGTTCGAGTTCGAGCGTCGATTTGACGACTTCGGGATCGGTGCCGTCGATGGTGAGTTGAAGGCCGCGGCGAAGGAACGGATCGTCATGCCCCTTGGCCTGCTGCTCGAGGGCGAGCACGCCGTCCCGGCGGGCGGTCTCGGCGAACTCGACCATTTCCTTGATGGTGTGGTCGATGTGCGCGGTCTTGTTGAAGAGCATCTTCAACGCCGACTTGAAGGAGCCAGTCACGATGTGCAGGGGGGTCGAGGCAATGGCAGCGCCGACAGCCAGGCCACCCACGAGAACCACCTCGGTCGGTTTCCAATACGGCCCGAGCGAGTGGGTGAGGTGCCACATGCCGAACAGCATGGAGCCCCAGGCGACGCCATATCCAATGAGAGTTCCGAAGTCCATAGGTAATGCGGTCTCCACCATGGACATCGGTCAGCGTCGGTGCGACGGATGAGCATTACCGGACGACGCGCAAGTCTTGCGCTTCAAGATGCCGATCATGTCGGTTAAACTCGATACGAGCGGACGGGAAGGCCGCTCGCAAAAGCAAACTCGAACCAGGGAGACTTCATGAGTGACGCAACCCCGCCCCCGCCGGACCCGGCCACCCCGCCGGCAGACCCCGCCGCAACGCCCGCATCGGCCCCGGTAGGCCAGCAGGACACGGTCATGTGCGTGTTGAGCTATCTCGGCATCCTGTCGTTGGTGCCGCTGTTGGCGAAGAAGGATGACCCGTTTATCCAGTGGCACGCGAGGCAAGGCATTGGGCTGACCATCGCCATGTTTGCCGTCTTTTTCGTGATCGTGATCTTCGCGGTCATCTTGGCGTTGATCAGCGGCATCCTGGCTTTGTTGGCCAACCTTCTGCTTCTTGCCGCGGCCGTGGGCTGGTTGGTGCTGACGATCATGGGCATCATCAAGGCCTGCAGCGGCGAAAAGTGGCTCATGCCCGGCATCGGGCCGATCGTGAACAAGCAGGATTGAGTGCCTGCCCGTTTCGGTCGAACGGCCGCGGCGACACGTCGTCGCGGCCGCTTCTCATTCGATGCCGAACCTCCTACGCTGCGGGCAAACGGGTACCGTTGCCCGATCCTCACACACGCAACCACCATGGCATCGAACATTCAAGAACATCTCGGCAAAGACGCGGACGCACTCCTGAGTTACGAGGCGAAGGGCGTCAAGAAAGCCGACCTCCACCTGCCCGGCCCGGACTTCGTCGACCGTGTCGTCGCCCACACCGACCGCAACCCGCAAGTGCTCCGCAACTTCCAGGGCATGGTCAACAACGGCCGGCTTGCCGGCACCGGTTATGTCTCGATCCTCCCGGTCGACCAAGGCATCGAGCACTCGGCCGGTGCGAGCTTTGCCAAGAACCCGATCTACTTCGACCCCGAGAACATCGTCCGCCTTGCTTACGAGGGCGGCTGTAACGCGGTCTGCTCGACGCTCGGCGTGCTGGGCATGTGCAGCCGTAAGTGGGCCCACAAGATCCCGTTCATGGTCAAGCTCAACCACAACGAGCTGTTGACCTATCCGAACAAGGCCGACGAAGTCATGTTCGCTCAGGTCGAGCAGGCGTTCGACATGGGCGCGACCAGCGTCGGTGCGACCATCTATTGGGGCAGCGAGGAGAGCGGCAGGCAGTTGCAGGAAGTCTCCGAAGCCTTCGCCCGTGCCCACCAGCTCGGCATGGTCACCGTGCTCTGGTGCTACCTCCGCAACAACGCCTTCAAGAAGGACGGCGTCGACTACCACGTCAGCGCCGACCTCACCGGCCAGGCCAACCACCTCGGCGTCACGATCGAAGCCGACATCATCAAGCAAAAGCTGCCCGAGAACAACGGCGGCTACAAGATGCTCAACATGGGCGATTCGTCCTACGGCAAGTTCGACGAGCGGATCTACTCCGAGCTCATGCCCGGCGACCACCCGATCGAACTGACCCGCTACCAGCTGGCCAACTGCTACATGGGCCGGGCACCGCTGATCAACTCCGGCGGTGCGAGCGGTGCCAACGACTTCGGTGATGCGGTCTACACCGCCGTGGTCAACAAGCGTGCCGGCGGCATGGGCCTGATCTCCGGCCGCAAGGCATTCCAGCGTCCGATGGACGAGGGCGTCAAGCTGCTCAACACGATCCAGGACGTCTACCTTGACGAGAACATCACGATCGCCTGAACGGCTTTACCTCAATGCACAAAACCGCCGGGCTCCTGTACGGGAGCCCGGCGGTTTTTGCATTTGGAGATTCGAAGTCGAACTGATCACTTACGACGACGCATCAGGCCGAGGCCGGCCATGCCCAACAGGCCAAGACTGGCCGGCTCGGGGATGACAACCGAGGACTGTGTGCGAACATTGTCGAAAAAGACCGTGGCATTGGTCGGATCAGTGGTGTCCTCGACGAGAACGTTGAAGTTGAGCTGGAAAACGGCGACCGTGCCGTTGGCCAGCGACGAGTCGAGGGCATCAACGACACCCGGGTCGAGGGTGGCCACTACCGTTTCCGAGTCGCCGTAGGAAACAAACTCGTTGAAGAAACCACCGGCGGTGGTGGCGAAGCCGCCGTCAGTGCTGAAGGTCGATTCGAAGGCTCCGCCACCGGTAACGCCATCGGTCGGGTCGGGGTCTGCTCCGAGCGTGATGTCGTAGAGAATCACGGGATCGACTTGCAGTGCCGCGATAATCTCCTCGGTGAGCGCGAACTCGATGAGGAACGTCGCAGTATCGCCGACCACGACAGGCGCGGTCGTGATTTCGATACTGCTCGAGCCGTCGGTCACACCCGTGGTGCTAAACCCGCTCGATGCGGCATCGCCAAGCAAAGCCGCCATGGTCGGCGTCGTAAGATCGCCATCTTCGAACGAGTGAATCAGGACTTGCGCCGACGCAGCGCTCGTTAATGCAAGGCCGGCAAAAGTAGCAGTCAAAAATGTGCGGGACATAGTGTCTCCTCCTCGGTAGAGAATGGCAGCCGGTCAAAGTGGTTGCCATGGTGAGTCGAAAATCCCGGCAGCACGCGCTGCGCGGGGTTTACATTCACCATCAATATAACTCCATCTGAAAGCGCTTGCAATACGAATCTTCACCGCTTACTACGCAAAATGCCCGCCGTGCGATGCACGGCGGGCGTGTAACAGTTCACGTCGTCGGGTGAACGGCTTAGCGACGCCGACGGGCGACGAGGCCGAGCAGACCCATACCCAGCAGACCGACCGAAGCGGGCTCCGGAATCGGGGTGAAAACGATGTTGTCGAAGAACAACTGCGCATCGGGTCCAACGTTCTGCGCACCGAGGGAGAAGCCAATCACACCCGTTTCACCGGGCAGCGCGGGGACGCCGAACGAGAAGGAAGCACTTGCTCCATCAGTGAGAGGTGCGAAGTTGAAGTTCCCGTCACCATCAGTCAGATCGAACCCAACACTGCCGCCTTGACGGGCCATGAACACTTCGGGAGCCGCCGAGCCTGCTCCGGCAACGAGGAACACGTCACCGGTCAACGTACCGCCGACCTTGAAGGCATCACTGAGTGTGGTTCCGGCGTCGTCAATCTCAAACAGGTCGAGGCTGCGAAGATACTGGTTGAACCCGTCCGCAGCCTGTGTTGCAAGCACGCTGTTGGTGCCGTCGGTTGCATTGAGCGTGCTGACAGTCAGGCTCGGTAGAGGCGTGCCCGGGTCGCCGTCTTCAGCGGGACCGAAGATTCCGGTCGTGCCACTCTCGAATGACTCGAAAAACGCAGCAGCAGAAGCGCCACTGGCAGCAAACGCGATCGCCGCACCAGCGGCGAGAAGAGATAATCGTTCCATGGAAATTTCCTCCAGATGCACACGTGCATCGCCAGACGTTGGCGAACGTTCCACGTGCATAAGAATCGTAATCGGTAACGATCCGGCATGCAACGCGAAAGGTCCGGTTAAATCCGGACCTTTTGCTCGACAAGTTTTCTGGATTATCCAGCCCGTACAACCGTCACATCGGCTCTTGCTCGGCCGTGCGATCGTACATCTCCAGGAGCTTTTCCTTATCGAAGATCATCTCCTGGCGGGTAAGCCCCACGAGGTCGTAGATGCTCGTCAGCTCGATGGCGTCGACGGGGCAGGCTTCCTCGCACATGCCGCAGTAGATGCAGCGGAGTTCGTCGATGTCGAACTTGATCGGGTACTTCTCGCGGTCCTCCCAGGGGGATTCGCCGGCCTCGATGTGGATGCAGTGGGCCGGGCAGGCCGTGGAACACATGAAGCAGGCGACGCATTTCACCCGTCCGCCCTCGTCGCGGTTGAGCCGGTGGGTGCCGCGGTAGGTCTTGAGATTGATCCCGCCCTCGGCGACGGGCATGTCCTCGCGTCGCTCCTCGGGGTACTGGATCACGCGATCCTTCCCCTTTACCACGACGTCGAACATGTGCTTAGCCGTGGTCCCCAGTCCGGCAAGCACCTGCGGAATGTAGAAGTTGTCGCTGGTGGTCAACTTCGGCTCGGTCAGCGTGATGTAGTCAGCGTTGGCCATGGGAGATGATACGAAGGGTAGTGCGGGGAGTTTTCGGAACCGGCGAGATTAAGCCGTGGCCTTGGGCAGCGGGGTTCGGGCGAAGCGGGAGCCGGGGACGCGGACTTTCTTGTTCACGTCCGGGGCGGTCGGGACGATCTTGCGGCCGACGACGAGAAGGCCGAGGACGACGACGTTCATGCCGAGCATCGCCAATGCTTCCCAGCCGCTGAGCCCGTCGACGGTGTTGCCGCCGGAGGCGACGACGACCACGGTGGTGCCGATGACCAGCAGCAAACCGATCGGGATCATCGACCGCCAGGCGATCTGCATGATCTGGTCGAAGCGGAACCGCGGCAATGACCAGCGGACCCACATGAAGATGAAGAGGATCAGCACCGTCTTCACCATGAACACGCCCATGCGGAGTATGGCGATGTACCAGAACTCGGCGGAGATGATGCTCCGGTCGGCCGGGTCGATCGCGCCGCCGAGCAGCGACGGGAAGAGGTAGTCGAGGTATGGGATGTGCCAGCCGCCGAAGAACAGTGCGACGCAGACGGCCGACGTCGTGACCATGCCCGCGTATTCGGCGAGGAAGAAGATCGCGAACCGCATCGAGGAGTACTCGGTGTGGTACCCGCCGACCAGTTCCTGCTCCGCCTCGGCATTGTCGAACGGTGCCCGGTTGGCCTCGGCGTGGATACAGATCAGGAACATGAAGAACGCCAACGGGTGGGCGAAGACGTTCCACGCGGGGATGATCCCGAACCAATAGTCGGCCTGATTCGACACCATCACGCCCAGATCGAGCGTCGCGAACATGATCACGACGATGAGCACCGAAAGTCCGAGCGGGATCTCGTAGGAGATCATGTTGGCTGTCGCACGCAGGCCACCGAGGAAGCTGTATTTGTTGTTGGACGCCCAGCCGCCGACGACAATGCCGTAGACGGCGAGCGAAAGGGCGGCAAGCACGAACAACACACCGATGTTCAGGTTCGCGATCTGGAAGTGCCAGCCCTGGATGAAGGTCGCGACAACGCGGTCGGTCACCGCAATCGTTTCCGGCAACACCGTGCCCGGCTCGAGGCGACCCTGGGCATCGAAGCGAACAACCTGGACGGCCTCATCGGTGATCGTCACGCCGGCGGGGACGAACGCGACCTCGACGTCACCGATGATGTCGTTGCCACGCCGGAAGCCGTAGGCGGCACGCTCGGGGCCGGTGATCGTCTCTACCACCGCCTGCCCGACCGGTACGTCGTTGTTCATGGCGGTGAACACGGCCTGCTTGACGTCCACCGCCTCGACCCGTTCGCCAACCGTGCCGCCCCAAGGGATCACCGCGATCGAGATGATCACCGTGATGACCATCGCCATCGGGGCGAGGGTGAAGAGCACCTTGTCGGTGTGCTTCGACGCGTAGTCCTCTTTGACGATGAACTTCAGCCCGTCGGCCAACGGTTGCCCGAGTCCCCAGAAGTGAAACTTCGGCATGAAGTCGAGCCCGAAGTCGAAGCCCACGCGGTTGGGTCCGACGCGGTCCTGCACCCAACTCGCCGTCTTGCGTTCCAGCAGGATCAGGTACGCCACCATCCCGAGCACGGTGAAGTGCGTGACGAACAGCAGGATGATCCAGTGCAGGTTGTCCAGGACAAAGCCCGCGATGGGTCCCACAAGATCGTTGTCAATGAAGGGCAGTTCGTAGAGGGACTGGTAGAACTCGATCACGGTGGCGGAGGATAGCGATGTCAGCCCGTTGTTCCAGCGGCGCGATGGCTGAAAAACCGCCTCGCGGACAACGGTTTACGTCCGTCGCCATGTGATGAGCTCGATGTCCGGCTGCTTCTCTAGGGCGGCCAGCATTTGACTGATCCGGCGGTGGCGTTTGAACACGATTCGAAGCTCGAGTTCGGCTTCGCTACCGCCAGGCTTTCGGGAGATGCGCGAACTGGTGATGCGTGCACCGGAAGCCTTGAGTTTGTCGCGGATGGATTGGTCGACCTCGTTGTTCCACGGGACCAGGAATGTCATTTCGCCGCGCTGCCCGGGACCAAGGTGTCGTTCCGCGAAATGCAGGCCCGAGAAGACGACGAGCATGAGCACCGTTGCGGTGGCCGCGAGCAGGTAAAGCCCGTTGCCGACGGCGAGCCCGATCGCGGCGGTGGCCCAGATTCCCGCCGCCGTCGTGAGGCCGCGAACCTGGCTGCGGTTCTGGAGGATGTTCCCGGCACCGAGGAAGCCGACGCCCGTCATCACCCCGTAAGCCACGCGGGCCGGGTCGATGGTGATTTGGTTGCTCTCACCAACGCTCGGCCACTGCTGATACGCGAAGGACCAGCTCACCAGCATCGCGATCGTTGCCCCGACGGTCACGAGCATGAACGTTCGCATGCCCGCCTGGTGACCGCGTAACTCCCGTTCGATTCCGACGATCGCACCGAGGAACGCTGCCAGAACCAGCCGGACCAGCATTTCACCGCCGATGCCGAAAACGGCAAAGTACGCCGAGATGCGCTCGTCCAACGCCGTCCACGAAAGTCCCAACTCTTGCAGCATCGCGAGCATCTCGCCCGCGATATTAACGCAATCCAAACAATTTTTCGTGTGGCAGCCCGTCGAAATTCAGGCGGTTACGCGGGCAACTCGCGCTGGTTCAGCGTCCGGAACGTTCGAGTTTGCGGGCGTAGTCGACGCTGAATCGGGCCCAAGGCTGGACTTCCAGACGCTCTTTCTTGATCGGTTGGCCTGTGCCTTCGCAGATGCCGTAGGGCGGGTCTTCCTTACCGTCGATCTTGGCCAACGCGTGGTTGATCTCGGCGAGCAGTTCGCGGTCTTTCTGAACGAGGTCGAGCGTGAACTCCTGTTCGTAGTTGTCGGTGCCGCGGTCGGCCATGTGCTCGGTCAGGTTGGCCAGGTTGGTTTCCTCGGTCCGCAGGGCTTCGGACTCCATGCTCGTCACGTCGCCGAGTAGTTCGGCACGCTTACGGATGAGCAGGGTGCGGAAGTTGCGAAGCTCGGTGGCGGTGAAGCCGGCGGCGTTGCGGCCACGCTTTTTCTTCCCGGCGGCAACAACCTCGGCCTCGGTCTCCTCGGCCTGACGGGCCAACCCGGTGTCGAGTTTGGGGCCGAAATCGACCGAAAAAACGCCGGCGGCAAAGCGGGACGTGTAGCCGGTGGTGCTGTGGATGGGGGGGGGCGGCGTGGCCGGCGGCGGCTGGGGAGCGGCGGTGGGAGGGGG
>JBCDCH010000043.1 GCA_039182125.1 Planctomycetota bacterium | reverse complement strand
GCGATGGTGTTCGGCTTGGCGGCACCGGCGAGTTTGAGTCGGGCCTGATCGTCGCTGCGGACGGTGTCGAGGACGGCGTCGGACTTGAGGAAACGGTTGAGCCGGGTCTCGCGGCCGCGGGCTTCCTTGGCGCGTTGGCCTGCCTTGAACCGTCGGATGTACTCCTGCTGCTTGGCGATGTCCGCCTGCTGTTTGTCGAAGGCCCGCTGCTGGCTGAGCTCGTCGAGGGCGCGTTGCTCGATGTACGCCTCGTAGTTGCCGGGGTAGCTCTTGGCGGTGCCGTTTTGCAGGTGGACGATGCGCGTCGCGAGTTTGTCGAGCAGTTCGCGGTCGTGGCTGATGATCAGCACCGCGCCGGTGTACCGCTTCAGGAAATCCTCAAGCCAGTCAACCGCCTGTAGGTCCAGGTGGTTGGTCGGCTCGTCGAGCAGCAACACGTCCGGCTCCTGCACCAGCAGCTTCGCCAACGCAAGTCGCGACCGTTGACCGCCGCTGAGGACGTCGACGTCCTTCTCCCAGTCCGCGTCCGGCAGCCCGACGCCATGCAGCGCCGCCTCAAGTTTGTGCCGCCACGCGTGACCTCCGGCATGATCGAACGCCGCCTGCGTCTGCTCGTACTTCTTCAACACCGCGTCGAGGTCGTCGCCGGCGTCGGCCATCCGGTGCTCCAACTCGCGCATCTCGTGCGCGAGTTGGTGCAGCTCCTCGAACGCATCCTCGGCCGCGTCGATCAGCGTCTCGCCAGGCGTGAACTTCGGGTCCTGCTCGAGCAAGCCCATCGTTGCACCACGGGCCAGCGTGACATTGCCGGCGTCGGGTTGTAGTGCCTTGGTGATGACGCGGATCAGCGTCGACTTGCCCGCGCCGTTGGGACCGATTAGCCCCACACGTTCGCCGGCATCGAGTCGCAACGACACGCCGTCGAGGATTTTTCGCGCACCGAACGCAAGTTGAATGTTCTCCGCCGATAGCAGCACGCCACGACGTTAGGCGCGGCTCACTGTTCGCCGTCGGTCTGCAACTCTTCGACGGACTGCTCGAGTTTCTTAATCCGTTCGAGCAGGTCGGGCAGTTGTCGAGTTAGGACGGCAACGCGTCGGCCCTTGCCGATGGGGACGGCGGGGGTGCCGAGCACCGTGGTCTGGTCGGGGATGTTTTCGGTGATGCCGGATTGGGCGGCGGCGGTGACGTTGTCGCCGATTTTCAGATGGCCGACGACACCGACCTGGCCGCCGAGTGTGGCGTGGTGGCCGATGACGGTCGAGCCGGCAATGCCGACTTGCGCGACGAGCAGGGCGTGATCACCGACTTTCGCCCCATGCCCGATGGCGACGAGGTCGGACAGCTTGCTGCCGGACCCGACGATGGTGGACCCGAGCGTCGCCCGGTCGACGGCGCAGTTCGCACCGATCTCGACATCGTCGCCGATGACGGCGTTGCCGGCCTGGGGGATCTTGTGATGCACGCCGGACTGGGTGGCGTAGCCGAAGCCGTCCTGGCCGATGACGGTGCCAGCGTGGACCACGACGCGGTCGCCGATCACACAGCCGTCGTAGACGCAAACGTTGGGGTGAAGGACGCAATCCTTGCCGACCTCGACGTCCGGACCGACGTAGACGAACGGGTAGATCGTGGTGCCTTCGCCGATGGTCGCGGTCGGATCGACGTGAGCGAGCGGGTGGATGCCTTCGTGCGGGTGCTTGCGAAAGCCGACAAGTTCGACGACGGCATGCGTGAACGCTAGGTACGGATTCTCCGCCCGCAATGCCGGCTTACCCTCGGTCGACACGCCCGGTGCGACAATGACGGCCGAGGCTTTGGTCGTCGCGACTTGGTCGGCGTACTTGCGGTTGGCGAGGAAGGTTACATCCCCCTCGCCCGCCAACTCGAGCGGTCCGACCCCGGTGACTTCGATGTCGCCGTCGCCGTCGAGGGTTGCGTTGATTTTCTCCGCGAGTTCAGCAAGCCGCATGCGGAGATCGTAAGCACACTGTCGCCGATGCAAAACGCGTACGCTTTGCTACCTTGCCGGGCATGGTTCATTTCCTCGGCATCGACATCGGCACCTCCGGCACCAAAACCCTCGTCCTCTCCGATGACGGCACGGTCCTCGCGACGCACACCGTCGGCCATGACTTGTTGACGCCTAAACCGGGGTGGACCGAACAGCATCCGGAGCAGTGGTGGGACGCGACGCGCAAGTCGGTGAAGGCGGCGCTGAAGAAAGCCAAGTGCAAGGGCGGCGACATCGCGGCCGTCGGCTTCTCCGGGCAGATGCACGGCTCGGTCTTCGTCGACAAGAAGGGCAATGTCATCCGGCCGGCCCTGCTCTGGAACGACCAACGCACGGCCGCGCAGAGTGAACGCATCACCGAGCTCGCCGGCGGGCCCAAGGCGATGATGGCCATGACCGGCAACCTCCCGCTCACCGGCTACACCGCCCCCAAAATCCTCTGGCTCCGCGACAACGAGCCCAAGCACTACAAGAAAATTCACAAGATCGTCCTGCCCAAGGACTACGTCCGCTGGCAGATGACCGGCGACTGGGCGACCGACGTCGGTGACGCGTCGGGCATGGCGCTGCTCGACGTGACCAAGCGCGACTGGTCGCACAAGTTGCTCGGGAAGATCGATGTTGATCCGGAGCTATTGCCGGCGTTGTTCGAGTCGTCGGACGTGACCGGGGAGCTGCACGCGGCGGGGGCGAAGGCGCTGGGCTTGAAGCCGGGGACGCCGGTGGTCGGCGGCAGCGGCGACGTGATGACCGGCGCGGTCGGCAACGGGATCGTGATCGCCGGTTTGGTCAACGCCAACCTCGGCACCGGCGGCGTCGTCGCGGCCCACTCCGACGAAGCTGTCATGGACCCGCAGGGTCGCGTGGCGACGATGTGCCACGCGGTCAAGGGCGGGCACGTCGTCTTCGGTTGCATGCTCTCGGCGGCGGGCAGCTTCCAGTGGTACGGCGACATGATGAGCAAGGGCAAACCCGACTTCGCGAAGTTGACCGCGAAGGCCGAGGGCGCGCCGGCCGGGTGCGAGGGGTTGTTCTTCCTGCCGTATCTCACCGGCGAGCGTTGCCCGCACAACGACCCGCAAGCCCGCGGCGGCTGGATCGGCCTGACCCGCCGCACTGACGAGGCGGCACTGATCCGCTCGCTGCTCGAAGGCGTCACCTTCAACATGGGCAGCATGCTCAACATCATGCGCGACGAGATGGGCATCCCCTGCAAACAAGTCCGCGGCACCGGCGGCGGCAGCAAGTCGGCCTTCTGGCGACAGATGCAGGCGGACATCTACGGGGCCCCGCTGGCGTTGACCAACAGCGAAGAAGGAGCCGCGTTCGGCGCCGCACTTCTCGCGGCCGTCGGTGCCGGCGCGTACAAAGACGTCCCCGCCGCGTGCAAGGCGCTGATTAAAGCAACCGACGTGACCAAGCCCGTCGCGAAGCAGAAGAAGCAATACGCCAAGCACCACGCCGTCTACGACAAGCTCTACGGCGACCTGAAGGACCGCTTCGCCGACATGGCCGCGTTGAGTGGCTGACGTCCACACGAGGCACGACCGTGAGGGAATGCGGCCGGCGCAGCCGGCTTCTCAACGCGATCGCACCCGAGTGCAACGAAACGCGGGCTGCGCCCGCCGCACTTCCTCACGGTCGTGCCTCGTGTGGTGCCTGATCGCGGCCTATTCAATTCCGCCCCATCTCGCTCAGTGGCTTCGGCAAATGTACGAGGATGAACTCCGTGTGATCCGGTTCCGTCTCACTGCGGCCGTTGCTGAACGGGTAGTTGTTGTCGTTGCAAATCAACACTGTCCGCTCATCGACAACGACAACGCTCTCGATCGTCACGAACGGGAAGCGGAAGTCGGTGGAGCCGTCGCCGTCAAGGTCGTTCGGATCGGCGAGGTCGAGGAGGTCGGCGACCGGTGTAGTTTGCAAACGATTCCGGCTGTCTAGGAAAACGTTCTCAAAAGAGGCTGAGATCAACTTGGTGTGCGCTTCAGCACCCTGTTTGTTATCTCGTTCAATGTGAACATAATAGGGGATGTTCGCGGAAGAAGCCGACGTTTCACCTAGTGCCACCGCACCTTCGCTCAACTGAATCAATCCATAAGGGAACTTATCCTTGTACTCGCCCCATCCTTCCTTCTCTGGTTTGGTAGGGAAGTTTGCTCGGTAAATGTATGTTCGCAGGCCGCTCTCTCCATCAAGTGGTTTTTCGAGCGTTGGCCAGAGCGCCACGTAGAGGCTTTCGTCTTGCGTCGGAAGATCGGCGATTGTTGCGCCCAACCCCTCAAACCCCGCACTCCGCGCGATCTTCGCGGTCGCCGGGTCCTTCGTTGGATGATCGGGTGAGTGCATACTTTCGCCGGGGAGTTCCACCGGCGGCTCCAGCAGCTTGCCGTCGGCCGAAAAGTGCAGCAGGAACGGGCCGAACTCGTCGCCGATCCAGAAGGTGCCGTCGGGCAAACGCACCATGCTCTCGATGTCGAAGTCGGCCCCGGTGAGCTTGCGGCCTTCCTTGATCTTCGCGGGGACGGGGATGTCGCTGTCGGGGTACGTCTCCATCTCCGCGACGATCGGCCAATCGAGGATGTCGTCCGGGTCGCTCAGCTCAAATGCGAGCTTCCAAGTGACTTCGCCGGTCTCGAAGTTCGGCGTGACCTCGTAGACGCACAGCACGTAGTCGGCCGAGTTGCGTTTCGCGCCGAAGCCGTTGTCGGAGACGGCGAGGTACGTCCCCGGCACGTCGGTCGCGATCATCGACGAAATGCCCTGCACCGGTTGCTTGTCGACAAACGGCGGTGTGCGATCGTTGGCGGGGTCGATGAACTGGCCCGACGTCGGCCCGTCGCGGAACGTGTCAGCGGGCAGCACGGCGAAGCCGACGAGTTCGGCGCGAGGGGCGGGTTGCGTGGTGGCGATCGTGGCGAGGAAAAGGGGGGCGAGCATGCTGCGATGATAACGAGCCGCGACCGTGAGGGAGCGACGCGGGCGCAGCCCGCATCTACTTGCAGAGAGTTCTGGCTACGCCGGGGCGCTCCCTCACGGTCGCGGCTCGTTCGGAAGCGAACTACCCTTGTCCCGATGTTTCTCCCGCTACTTCTTTGTCTCGCCATGCAAGCTGAACCGACCACGCAGCCGTCCGATGATTCGCCGCACCCAGCACAGGAGCAGCCGGCGTATAAGTCGCAAGCGGTGACCGAGCACACCGTCAACGGCAAACGCTTCCGCGTGACGGCGGCGGAGCTGGAGATGAAGGACGACGCCGGCGTGACGCGCGGGACAATGTTCTTCACCTACTACGCCGTGCTCGGCGACGATGGCAAGCCGCTCCACGAGACGAGAGATCGCCCGATCACCTACGTCTTCAACGGCGGCCCCGGTGCCGCGTCGGTCTGGTTGCACCTCGGCACGGCCGGGCCGTTCATGGTGCCGATGCCCGACGACGGCACGCCGCCCGCGCCGCCGACCGTCGTCGTTGAAAACCCCGACAGCTGGCTCGCCGCAACCGACCTGGTTTTCATCGACCCCATCGGCACCGGCTTCTCCCGCGCCGCGATCAAGAAAGCCGACAAGGATAAGGACGGCAAACAGGACGACGACGCAAAGGTCGAGGACTTCGGCAAGAAGTTCTACGGCGTCAAGCAGGACATCGAGTGGGTCGGCGAGTTCATCCGCCTGCATTGCACGCGGTTCGGCCGATGGGACGATCGCAAGTTCCTCGCCGGCGAGAGCTACGGCACCACCCGCGCCGCCCAGCTCGCCAGCCATCTTCACCGCCGTTACGGCATGGACATCAACGGCGTGATCCTCATCAGCACCGTCCTCGACTTCGCGACGCTGATCCCCGCGGAGAACAACCCGATCGCGCACGTTGCCTTCCTGCCGAGCTACGCGGTAACGGCGGCGTACCACGGCAAGACGGAGTTAACCGCCGACGACGCGCGGGAGCAGGCCGAAGCGTTCGCGCTGGACGAGTACCTGCCGGCGATGCTCCGCGGCGGGGCGTTGGACGACGAACGACGCCAAGCCATCGCCGAGCGCTACGCGCAGCTCACCGGCCTGCCGGTCGAGTACGTGCTGCAGAGCGATCTGCGTGTCCCACCGGCGCGGTTCATGAAGCGGTTGCTCAACGAGGACCGCAAGCTCGTCGGCCGGATGGACGGTCGCCTGCTCGGCCACGACACCGACCCGGTCAACGACACGCCCAACACCGACCCCTCGCTCACCGGCTACATGGGCCCGTACAGCGGGGCGTTCAACGCCTACATCCGTGAGCAGCTCGAGTTCGAGTCGGACCTGGCGTACGAGGTGCTGAGCCGGCGGGTGCATCCGTGGGCCGCGACGGAGGAGACCACCGGCAGCTACTCCGGCGGCTACCTCAACGTCGCCGACGACCTCCGCACCGCCATGCGCGACGTTCCGGGACTGCGCGTCCTCGTCGCCAGCGGCATCTACGACCTCGCCACCCCGTACTATGGCGCCGACTACACCATCAACCAGATGCGCCTATCCGCAGAGCTGCGCGAGCGCGTCGAGCAGACCTACTACGCGGGTGGGCACATGATGTACCACGTCGCCGAGGAGCGGGTGCGACTCGGGAGCGATGTTCGATCTTTCATCACCGGCGAATAAATCCGCCACGTCGGTTTCGTACTCATTCAATCCTCACGTTTATCCGTACAACACTCGGCATGTACGCCCTTGTCTTGCTTGCCGTGTTGTTGCAGCCGTCGACCCGACCGTCCGACGAACCTGCGGAGGCCTTCCCGCCGACCACGCCCAATGTCGGTCACGAGCGGCACCTGCACCCGCACAATCCCAAGCATCCGGCGGCACCCGATGCCGAGCGATTCACGACGAACCGCCCGAACGCCAAGGCGATGGATCTCGCGGCCGAGGAAGATGCATTTACGTTCGTCGTCTTCGGCGACCGCACCGGTGGGCCTGATGAGGGCGTGGCGGTGCTCGCGGATGCGGTGCGGGACGTGAACCTGCTCGAGCCGGATTTCGTGATGACGGTCGGCGACCTCATCCAAGGGTACAACGAGCAGGACGAGTGGCTCGAGCAGATGCGCGAGTACCGCGGCATCATGGATCAACTCATTTGCCCGTGGTTCCCCGTTGCAGGCAATCACGACATCTACTGGCGTGACCGCGACCGCAGCGGTGACCAACGGCCCGAGGGCGAACACGAAGACGTCTACGAACTGCATTTCGGCCCGCTCTGGTACGCGTTCGAGCACAAGAACAACTGGTTCATCGTGCTCTACACCGATGAGGGCAACCCTGATACCGGCGAGAAGTCGATCCGCGAGCCCGAGTCGCAGCGAATGAGCGACGAGCAGCTCGACTGGCTCAAGCAGACGATCGCCAAGGCGGCGGACGCACCGAACGTGTTTCTGTTCATGCACCACCCCCGCTGGATCGGTGGCCGGTACGGCGATGACTGGGACAAGGTTCACGACGCGCTGGTCGATGCCGGTAATGTCCGCGCGGTCTTCGCCGGCCACATCCACCGCATGCGCTACGACCCCAAGGATGGCATCGATTACGTGACCCTCGCGACGACGGGCGGCGTCAACGGCATGGCCGTTCCCGAGGCCGGCATGCTCCACCATTTCAATGTCGTGACCGTTCGTGACAACCAGGTGGCGTATGCGGCCGTACCAGTGGGCGATGTGCTGGACGTACGTGAGATCACCAGCGAGTTGGCCACCGACGCCGAGTCGCTTGCGACGTTGCAGGCCGACGTTGACGCGCCCATCGAACTGGCCTCTGACGGCAGCGCCAAGCAGACGATCACGGTCACCATTCAGAACCCGGTGGAGCGGACCATCGACATCGCGCTGACCCCCGAGAGCCGCGACAGCCGTTGGGTGTTCCTGCCGGACCACCGTCACGCGACGCTCAAGGCGGGTGAGTCGAAAGACTTTGAGTTCCGCGTTCGTCGAGTCGGCGACTCGCTCGATGAGAGCTTCCGCGCTCCGATGCTCGCGATCGACACACAGATGCTCGCCCCGGCGACTCGATACACGATTCCGACGGTCGAGGCGGACATGAACTACCAGCTGCCGCGCGGTTTCTCGCCCGAGCCTATCGCCGACGATGGCGTGCTCGTGCTTGACGGCGACAGCGACGGGCTGCGGATCGACAACGATGACATCGCGTTGCATGACGGGCCGATGACGCTCGAAGCGTGGTTCACCCCCGCGGAGATCGACCGTCGGATGGCGTTGGTGAGCAAGACCGAAGGCAGCGAGTTTGGCCTGTACGTCAGCGACGGCGTCCCGCGGTTCCCGATCCACCTCGATGGCGAATACGTCGAGCCCAGCGCCGAATCCGTCGTCCTCGAAGCCGGTCGTCGGCATCACCTCGCGGGGGTGTTCGACGGTTCCGAAGTCCGGCTCTACCTCGACGGCCAACTTCTGGCCACCATCGCCGCCGAAGGCTCACGAACGACCAATCCGCTCCCGATGTACATCGGCGGCGACACGAACCGTCGTGGTGACGTGCATCGTTCGTTCGCCGGCACCATTGATGCCGTCCGCCTGTCGGACACTGCTCGATACAGCGGCGCAGTGTTCACGCCTGATGACGAACTCGCCGACGACGAAGACACGGTGCTGCTGTTCCAGATGGACCGCACGCTCGGCGAGCAAGTGTGGGGCACTGGGCGGGATGGCGCGGTGCTCGGCCGGTTGTCGGGTGATGCGGTGATCACCGCCGAGTAATGCAAAGTCATTCATCCGTTCATCCGTTCATCCGGCTGGACGGATGAATGCTTGTGGGATAGTCTGTTGCCATGCGTATCGAGCAGCTTCTCCAGACCGCCAAGCCGACGGTGAGCTTCGAGTTCTTCCCGCCCAAGACGGAAAAGGGGTTTGACAATCTGTTCACGACGATCGCCGAGCTCAAGGAGCTTTCGCCGAGCTTCGTGGACGTGACCTATGGGGCGGGCGGGAGCACGCGGGAGAAGACCGTCGAGCTCACCGGGCGTATCCAGCGCGAGGCGGGGCTCACCGCAATGGCGCACCTGACGTGCGTCGGACACACGAAAGATGAGATCGCCGCGATCCTCGACCAACTCGCCGAGCAGGGCGTGCAGAACGTCCTCGCCCTCCGCGGCGACATGCCCGGCGGCGGGGCATGGCAGACGACCGAGGGCGGCTTTGAGTACGCCGGCGATCTCGTAAAGTTCATCAAGGACACGCACCCCGGCATGTTCGTCACCGTCGCCGGCTTTCCCGAAGGTCATCCGCAGTGCCTCAACAAACAGCGTGATATGGAGCACCTCAAGGCCAAGGTCGACGCCGGTGCGGGCGGGATCATTACCCAGCTGTTCTTCGACAACTACGACTTCCTCACCTTCCGCGACAATGCCCGAAAGGCCGGCGTCGACGTGCCGATCGTTGCGGGCATGATGCCGATTCAGAAGCTGCCGCAGATCAAGCGGTTCGTCACGATGTGCGGCGCGAAGATTCCGCAGCACCTGCTGGTCGCGCTGGAGAAGCTCGATGCCGAGGGCGACGAAGCGGCGGTCGAAAAGGCCGGCATCGACCACGCCGTCCGCCAGTGCGAAGAGCTGATCTTCCAAGGCGTCGATGGCCTTCACTTCTACACGCTCAACAAGTCCACGGCGACGCGGCAGATCGTCGAACGCCTGCACCTGCCCAACAGCGACAAGAACGCGGCTTAGGGCATGAAGCGACTGTTGGTCATCAACTGGATTTTCGCGTTCGCCGCGACATTGCTCTTGAGTGCCGTTGCTCAGAGCAAGTGGTATGACGACAGCATTCTGTTGTTCGTTGCAGTGATGGTCTTTGCTGGTCCGGTTGCCATCGGTTCGGTGATAGCCGGTTACCTCACGTTGGCCGTGATTGGAGACTTGGGTGTGACATCGATCATGGGCCTGCTGACGATCGTTCCGATGGTCATCGCCTTGGTGTCGACCGCGGCGCTGTTTGTGATCTGGTTCGTCGTCTAGTCGAGTCGAAGCTGCACGGTGCCCAAACATCAACCGGCCTACGGTGTCTTCGTGTCCGACGCGTTTCTTGACGACCTCACGCCTGAGCAGCGGGAAGCTGCCAGCCACATCGACGGCCCGTTGCTGATCCTCGCGGGAGCCGGGTCGGGCAAGACGCGTGTCCTCACCCGGCGAGTTGGGTATCTGCTCGCCCAGGGCATCCCCGGCGGGCAGATCTGTGCGATCACGTTCACGAACAAGGCCGCCGGCGAGATGCGGCATCGCGTCGAGGAAGTGACCGGGCGGAAGCTGCCCAACTTCTTCGGGCTGGCCGACTACTCGCCGACGATCTGCACGTTCCACTCGCTGTGCCTGCGCATCCTGCGCACGCACGGCGAGGAGCTCGGTTTCAAGCCCGGGTTCACGATCTACGACACCGCCGACCAGACAGCCGCGGTCAAAGCCGCGCTCAAGTCGGCCGACGTGTCCAGCACCAACTTCACGCCGTCCTCTGTTCTCTCCCACATCTCCAACGCGAAGAACAAGCTGCAGACGCCCGACGAGTTCGCCGGGCAAGCGACCGACTTCTTCCAGCGCAACCTCGCGAAGATCTACAAGCACTACCAGTCGGCTTTGGAGGAGAGCAACGCGCTCGACTTCGACGACATGCTCATGAAGGTCGCGTTGGGCCTGCGCGACAACCGCGCCGTGCTCGACCAACTGCAGGACCGGTTCCACTACCTGATGATCGACGAGTACCAGGACACGAACCATGCCCAGTACATCCTCGCCCACATGCTCGCGATGCGGCACCGCAACATCGCCGTCGTCGGGGACCCGGACCAATCCATCTACGCGTGGCGCGGGGCGGACATCAGCAACATCCTCAGCTTCGAGGACGACTACCCCGACGCAAAGATCGTCAAGCTCGAACGCAACTACCGCAGCACCCAGAACATCCTCGACGCCGCGACGGAGCTGATCAAGAACAACACCGGCCGCAAGGAGAAAGGGCTGTTCACCGACCAAGGTGCCGGTGCGTTGATCGACGTCGTTCACTGTCAGGACGAGTACGACGAGGCGGACCAAGTCGCCCGTTGGTTGCAGAAGCTCCACGACGTCGAGCCGCGGCACAACTGGGAAGACATGGCCGTCTTCTACCGCATGAACAGCCTGACCCGCGTGCTCGAAGGCGCATTGCGGCAACACCAGATCCCGTACCAGATCGTGCGCGGCACCGAGTTCTTCGGCCGCAAGGAGATCAAGGACGCGCTCGCCTACCTGAAGGTCATCGCCAACCCCGACGACGAGGTCTCGCTGCTGCGCATCCTCAACTATCCGACGCGCGGCATCGGCCAAACGACGATCAACACCGTCATCGCCCACGCCCGCCACCTCGGCGTGAGTGTCTACGAAGCGCTGCACAACGCGGAGAGCATCGACGGTCTCAACGCCCGCGCCGTCACCGCAGTCGGCAAGTTCGCCAAGCTGATGCGCAAGTGGCGTGGCATGCTCGACACCGCACCCGCCGAGCCGGTCGACATGTTCACCGGGGAGTTCCACGAGGACGGCGGCCCGGTGCAACGCGTCATGGAAGCCGTCATCGCCGAGAGCGGTTTGGAGAAAGCGGTCCGCAAGGAAGATCCCGAAGGCGACCGCGCCGCCAACCTCAGCGAGCTCGTCAGCAGTGCCGCCGAGTTTGACGCGGGCGAGGAGGGCGGGACGCTCGTGGACTACCTCGCACAGATCGCGCTGCTCTCCGATGTCGACGCGCTGCAGGCCGACGGCGGGGCGGTCACGCTGATGACGCTCCACGCGGCCAAGGGGTTGGAGTTCCCCGCGGTCGCGATGATCGGTCTGGAGCAGGACTGTCTGCCGCACAGCCGAGCGGCGATGGACCCGGACCAGATGGAAGAAGAACGACGACTCGCGTTCGTCGGGATCACGCGGGCTCAGCGGCACCTGATGCTCAGCCGTGCCGCGGTGCGCACCGTCCGTGGCGAGCGCCGGCCCGGCACCACGTCGCAGTTCCTCAAGGAGATCCCCGAGCACTTGCTCGACGTCGACGACCGCACCGGTCGCGGCGGGTTCGGCTCCATCGGCGACTTCATGCCCAAAGTCAGCAGCGGTCTGCAAGTCGGTGACCGCGTTCGACACCCCAAGTTCGGCACCGGCTTTGTCAACGCGATGGACGAGATCGGCAGCAAAGTCACCGTCAAATTCCAACACCACGGCGAAAAGCGCCTGCTCCTCGAGTTCGCGAAGCTGCAGAAGATCGGGTGAACGTTTCCTCCCAACGTCATCCCGAGCGTAGCCGAGGGATATCTCCGGGTTCGCAACAGACCGGGTCACGGATAAGAAGGGATGCTTCGACGTCGCTCAGCATGGCGCGGTGGGGCTAACGTCGACGCGATGGCCAAGCGCATTCCCAAGGAAGAACTTGAAAAGTACGAGAACAAACTCGTGCCCGACCTTGTCGGACCGAACATGCGTGTGCTCTTCTGCGGGATCAACCCGGGGCTCGAAACCGCCTACCGCAAGCGGCATTTTGCCGGGCCGAGCAATCGGTTTTATCCGACGTTGCATGCCGCCGGGTTCGTGCCTGAACCGATTACGGCACAAGACCAGGACGTGTTGCTCGCCAACGGCCTCGGCATCACCAACGTCGTCCAACGCGCCACGCGCTCGGCGGCCGACCTGACGGCCGACGAGGTTCGGGCCGGTGCAACCGAGTTGGAGAAGCGCGTGAAGAAGTACGCGCCCGCTTGGCTCGCCGTACTCGGCATCGGTACTTACCGCACCGGCTGGTCCAAGCCCAAAGCGGCGGTCGGACACCAGCCCGACCACCGCATCGGCGACACACGCGTTTGGGTGCTGCCGAACCCCAGCGGGCTCAACGCCCACTACAAGCCGGCCGATTTTGCGAGGTTGTTCGGCGAGCTGCGCGAAGCGTCGTCGCGCTGAGGCCGGAAGCTGAAGAGCGCCCCGATCGCGAGCAGTCCGAACGCGCCGGCGGTGGCGATTACGCCCCAGGCGAAGCGCGTCGCCGGGCGTCGGCTCCACGCGAACTGCCACGACTCGCGCCACCAGCCGAGAATCGTTTCGCCGCTGGGTCCGAACAAGCGCACCCCGAGTACGCCAAGCCCCGCGATCGCCGCATGTGGCAGCCACTTCACGAACGACGTGTAGAACAGGGCGAGATACACGCCGCTAAGTCCGACGAGCAGTGGGGTGACCGTGATCGGCCCCGCGTCGAAGTTCAGTTGTGCGGTGGTCGGTAGCGTGAAGACGCCGGCAACCGCGAGGCCCAAGATCTTCGGGAACGTCACGAACGGCTGGCGATCCATCAGCATCAGCGCGAGGACGAGCGGCGTCGCCATCGGTGCGTGGAACGGCCGGTCGTAGACGTAGTGCAGGATGCCGACATGGGCCGCGAACGACACCCACGGCACGACCGCCGCCGCCTTCACCCAGCCCGGCACCTCGCCGACCTTGTGCGTGAGCCGCCACGCCAGCGGGGCGAGTCCGACGATCCACCAGAGCCCGTAGAAGTGCGCGACCATCACGCCGCCGCCGTTCATCACGCCGCCATCGTCGATGAGGTTGAGCAACGGCGGGATGCCGTAGAGGAAGGCAAAGCCCGCGATCGCGAAAGCGATCGTGTTCGCCCCGAGATTGAGTCGAAGCCCGCGCGCGATGATGGCCAACTTTACCACGGCGAGGACGAACAACGTCAACGAAACAGCCGTGCCGATCGCGAAGTGGTCCGTCGCGAACTCGCTCATCAGAAACGACACATCCGCCGAGAAGAGCATGACCAATGCGATCAGTTCCACCGCATCCCGCCGCGGCCCGATGCGCCGGTACAACGCCACGCCCAGCACGACGCAACACAGCTCGTACACCTGTAACAGCCCGAGCATCGGCAACAGCCGCGATAGCGGCGTCGGCGACCAGTCGAGCGTGTTGGTCAACAGCAGCGTGCCCGTCAGCATGCACACGGCGCTGAGCAGGTAACACGGGTTGTACTCGATGATCCAATGCCAGGGCGACCGCTTACGCATGGTGCGAAAGGTCGGGACCGGATCAACAACGGTTTGGGTCGTGGGCTCATCGGCCATGACGACTTCCCCGCGGCGCGGCCGCGGTGTGGTTGGCGATGCCGGGCCGGACGGGAGGCGGGGGCTGCGTCGAGCAACAAGGTCCGGGCGATCAGCGGCGTCGCGCGATGTCCGAAAAATGACATCGTCGGGTCAGGCCAAAGTTGCGGGAGAAAGAAGGAGAAGAAACGCAATCTCTATCACGTTTGGCAGTTTGCCGACGACCCGGTCGGCGTCTACGTTCGCCGCATGCTTCTCGCAGGCGACATCGGAGGGACCAACGTTCGGCTCGACTTTTACAACGATGACGGCTGTGCGCCGATCGACCACCCGGCCCGCGGCAATGAGGGCGACTTGCGCTTGCCGATGACCTACCGCAAGTGCCCGATCATCGACGCGGTCGGCCGATTCGCCAAGGACTTTGCCAGTGAGGTCGAGGGCGTTGACCGGGCATGCTTCGGTATCGCGGGCAAAATCACCAACGAGCCTAACGGTACCGCACATGTCGCCATGACCAACCGGCCCCACGAAGACGTAACCAATCGTCAGATCGGCGCGGCGTTGGGTGCGAACGTCTGGCTCGTCAACGACATGGCTGCCCACATCGCATCGGTCGGCGTCGCGCCATGTACGCTGATTCACGCGGGCCGAAACAATCCGTCGGGTGTGCGGGCGATTCTCATGCCCGGCACCGGCTGCGGCGTGGGCTTCGCCATTCAACACGCGTCCGGCTTTCGTCCGTCGCCCAGCGAGGGTGGGCATTTCGAGTTCCCGCCGCGAAATGCGGAACAGTCGAAGATCGTTGACGGCCTACGCAAGCTGCTACCCGCCGAGCGTGGGACGACGCGGGTGACGTACGAGTCCGTGCTCAGCGGGCCGGGTCTTGAAAACCTTTACGCCTGCCTCGCCGATCCATCGTCGACACGGTTGGTTGCCGGAGTGGACGGGCAGGCGATCACGTGCGCCGCGGCCGGGCAAGAGAGCGTTGCCGATCCCGACCTCGCGCGACGCGCCGTCGAGTTGTTCGTGGAAGTACTTGCTCAGTATGCAAGCAATCTCGGCCTGTTGCTGTTGCCCACGGCGGGTCTTTGGCTTGGAGGCAACATTATCGACGCGATTCGCAGCCCCGATTCGCAAGCGTTCGATGATCGCTTCGTCCGGACATACCTCGATGCCGGCGGCCGGACGCAACGCGGCATTCTTGAGCAGGTGCCCATTCGGTTGCTCGATCCGGTCGACACCGGTTTGCTCGGCGCGGCCCAGATCGCGGCGGGGATGTGATTCGCTATTGGTATTGTGCCAGCCATCCGTCGTGTACGGCCGGGCTGATCTCGCTCGGCTTGATCTCGCTGCGACCGCCCCAGAACACGTTGGTGTAATCAAAGCCAATGCCGCAGGATTGCAGATGCTCGTCGATGGCGGCTTTGTGGGCGAGGACGCGGTCCTTTTCGGTGCCGTGGGAGACGCCCATGATGTTGACGTTGGCGAACTCCGGCCCGCCCTCGCGCCAGTAGCCGTGCGTCATGCAGTGGAAGCGGCCGACCTCACCGCCGGCTTCGAGTTCGCGCCCGACGGGGACGCGCCAGTGGTACAAGGCGTTGAACTTCGTCACGCGCTCGCCGGTGGCAAGACGTTTGTGGTGCTCGAGGAACGTCGAGAAGCGACCGAGGATGCCACGCTCGGCGAACTGGCCGCAGACGTCGACGAACGTTTCGAGCGAGACGCCGGCCTCGGCCGCACGCTTGGCCCACAAGTCAGGACCGATTTCGTCAATCGCCAACTCGCGTTTGAGCGCTTCGAGGATCGGCCAGTGCTCATCCGCGATCGGGAGTACCTTGGTGTCGATCGGCTGGCTCGGTTCGTCCGCCATCGCACCGATCTCCAGTGAACGCCGGCGAATGTGTCCGACGCCCAACGCGAAGAGCTTCTTCGCCGGCATCGCCTTCCACGCCTCGGCACCGACGATGCGCTGGAGGATGTCGCAGTGCTGTTCGATGCTCTTGCCCTGGGGCACTTTGAGCGTGGTCCAAAGGCGGTACTTGCTGCCGGGCGTCTCAGCGTCGGTGGAGCGGATGACCGCGTGGCCGCTGAACGGGTCGTTGGCATGCATCCAGTCGAACGCTGCGTTGAGCTTCTCCTCGGGCACCTTCCACGCGACCAACGCACCTTCGGCGAGTTTGTTGGCCAGCAATGTTTGGCGGATGCGGCGGATTGTCCCGGCCTCAAGCATGGCCCGCAGGCGTGTGTGGACTTCGTCAAGCGCGACGCCGCTACGTCGGGCGATGTCGGCAAACGGGTCGGCTTGAAAGCCCTGCAACTGGTCTTCGCTGACGGCGAGGATGCGAGCGTTGATCGGGTCGGCGATCTCCGTGGGCGAGTCGGTGGTGGCGGGCATGCTCTATCCAATGGGGGATGCGGTGGTAGAGCAAGTGCCGACTTCTGGGACAAGCGCGAGCGACGGCGTTATCGTTCGGCCTGCACGGAAGTATTGCCATGTCCAACACCGCCGAACACAGCACCGCCGAACATCAGCGCCTCGCCGCCGACGCCCGCCGCGAGGCCAACTGGAAACGCTGGGGCACCTACCTCTCCGAACGCCAGTGGGGCACCGTGCGCGAGGATTACTCGACGTACGGCGATTGCTGGAACTACTTCCCGCATGATCACGCACGCAGTCGCGCCTATCGCTGGGGCGAGGACGGGCTTCTCGGGATTACCGATCGCGAGTGCCGTCTGTGCTTTGGTCTCGCGCTTTGGAACGGTAAGGATTCAATTCTCAAGGAACGTCTCTACGGCCTGACCAACAGCGAGGGCAACCACGGCGAGGACGTCAAAGAGCTTTACTACTATCTCGACGCGACGCCGACCCACTCGTACTGCAAGGGACTTTACAAATATCCGCAGTCGGCGTTTCCCTACAACGAACTACGCGATGTCAATGGCGATCGCGGCAAGCTCAAGACCGAATACGAACTGCTCGACACCGATGCACTGGCCAACGGCTACTGGGACGTCACCGCCGAGTACGCCAAGGCTTCGCCCAACGACATCTGCATTCGGGTAACCATCGCCAACCACGGTCCGAAGCTCGCAACCTTGCACTTGCTGCCACAGTTGTGGTTCCGCAACGGCTGGAGCTGGGGTGCAGAACATGAAGGGATGTTCGAGAAGCCGATGATGGCGCTCGATGGCGAGACGGTGTGCTGCGAGCATGAGACGCTCAAGGGGTTCGAGTTCACCGCGACCGAGGAGCCGAAGGCATGGTTGTTCTGCGACAACGAGACCAACGCCAAGCGGCTCTGGAAACAGGAGTTGAACGGCTATCCGAAGGACGGTTTTCACCGCCATGTGATCGATGGCGAGAAGGACGCGGTGAACCCGGATCAGCTTGGGACCAAGTGCGCGGCCTGGTACGAGGTCGAGGTTGAACCGGGTGAGAGCCGGACGTTTACATTCCGATTGACCGACGCTGACGAGAAGGGCGGGCCGCCGGTCGACCAAGTCTTTGCCGACCGAATCGCCGAGGCTGACGCGTTCTACGACACCGTCATCCCGACATCGCTCTCCGATGAACGCAAGATGATTTCGCGTCAGTCGTACGCCGGGCTGCTCTGGACCAAACAGTTCTATTTCTACAGCGTCCAGCACTGGCTCAACGGCGACCCCGGCCAGCCCGCGCCGCCGAAGCAACGCAAGCCCCGTGCTCGCAACCGTGATTGGCGGGATCACCTGTTCAATCGCGACGTCATCAGCATGCCCGACAAGTGGGAGTATCCGTGGTACGCCGCTTGGGATTTGGCGTTCCACATGCTGCCGATGTGTCGGGTCGATCCGAAGTTCGCCAAGGACCAACTCGTGCTGTTCCTGCGTGAGTGGTACATGCATCCCAACGGCCAGATTCCGGCGTACGAGTTCAACTTTTCCGACGTGAACCCGCCGGTACACGCTTGGGCGGTGTGGCGCGTGTACAAGATGACCGCGCCGCGCGGCCAGCGGGACCGCAAGTTCCTCGAGCGCTGCTTTCACAAGCTGCTGCTCAACTTCACATGGTGGGTCACGCGCAAGGACGAGGACGACAACCACCTCTTCGGTGGCGGCTTCCTCGGGCTCGACAACATCGGACTCTTCGACCGGTCCGCCGAGCAGTTCCATGACGGCCGACAGCTCGAGCAGGCGGACGGCACCGCGTGGATGGCGTTCTACTGCGTCACCATGCTCAGCATCGCGCTCGAGTTGGCCGCGGAAGATCCGGTCTACGAGGACGTCGCGTCCAAGTTCTTCGAGCATTTCGTCGCCATAACCCATGCCATGAACACCATCGGCGGCGACGGACTCTGGGACGACACCGACGGCTTCTACTACGATCAGCTCTGGGACCCCGACGCGCAGAAGTCCGATCCGTTACGCATCCGCAGCTTCGTCGGACTGATCCCGACGTTTGCCAGCGAGATCCTCACACAGGAGACGCTCGACAAGCTGCCGGGCTTTGCCAAGCGGATGAAGTGGTTCCGCGAGCACCGGCCACGCCTGGCCCAGCACATCACCGAACGCACGATGCCCAACGGCCAGAAAGCACTGCTCCTGAGCGTCGTTGGTCCCGAGAAACTGCAAAAAGTACTGCACTACGCGCTCAGCGAGGATGAGTTCCTCTCGCCGTACGGCATGCGGTCGATGAGCAAGCACCACGAGCAAAACCCGTACGTTTTTCACGCGGCCTGCAACGAGTATCGCGTCAAGTACACGCCCGCCGAGAGCAACACGGAGATGTTCGGCGGCAACTCCAACTGGCGTGGCCCGATCTGGTTCCCGCTCAACTACCTGTTTATCGAAGCACTCGAACGCTACCACCACTTCTATGGCGACGAGATGGACGTCACGTGCCCGGTGTCTGGCGGTACCGCACAACTCGACTTGCGCTCCGCCGCCCACGAGGTCGAACGCAGGCTCGTCGCGCTGTTCGAGAAAGACCCCGACGGCAACCGGCCCTGCCACGGCGACGCCAAGGCTTACGCCGAGCAGTGGGATGATCTCGTGCTGTTCTACGAGTTCTTCCACGGCGACAACGGGCGCGGCTGCGGCGCGGCCCATCAGACCGGCTGGACCGCGTTGGTCGCCAACATGCTGGAGAAGCTCGCGGATTCATGATCGAGTTCCGTGACATCTCTAAGCACTTCGGCGGCGTGCAGGCGCTTGCGGATGTGTCGCTCACCATCGAGCGGGGCACGGTCCATGTGCTCATGGGCGAGAACGGGGCGGGCAAGAGCACGCTCGGCAAGGTGCTCGGTGGCATTCATCGACCCGACGGCGGACTGATCCTGCTCGACGGCGAACCGGTGCGTATCGCCGACCCGGCCGCCGCCGCCGACTTGGGTATCGCGATCGTGCATCAGGAGCTGGCGTACTGCCCGGACCTGAGCGTCGCGGAAAACGTGTCGCTGCACCAACTGCCGGCTCGCGCCGGGATCGTCGACCGCCGCGAACTGCGCGCCCGTGCGACCGAGTTGCTCGCCGGCATCGACATCCGGCTCGACGTCGATCGGCCGATGCGTGAGCTGTCGACGGCGCAGGTTCAGCTTGTGCAGATCGCGACCGCCGTCGGCAGCGGGGCACGGGTGATCGTGTTCGACGAGCCGACCAGCAGCCTCGGTGACCACGAAGCCGAGTCGCTGATGACGCTGATCGAGCGGTTGCGTGACGGAGGTCTGACCGCCGTGTACGTGAGCCATCGCATGCCGGAGGTGATGCGGCTCGCCGATCGAATCAGCGTGCTGCGCGACGGCCGACACGTCGGCACCATCGACCGGGCGGACACCACCGAGGACGAGCTCGTCCGCATGATGGTCGGCCGATCGGTGGCGGCGTTCGAGCGGAGTCGGGGCGAGCCGGGGGCCGCGATTCTCGAAGTGGACGGATTGTCGTCACGCGATGTGCGAGACATCTCGTTCAGCGTCCGCGCTGGCGAGATCGTTGGGATGGCCGGCTTGGTGGGTAGCGGGCGTTCGGAGACGGTGCAGGCCATTTTTGGCTTGGACCCGACGGCAACGGGCCGCGTTTGCGTCGATGGCAACACATTGTCCCTGCGGCACCCGGCCGAGGCGATTGCCGCCGGGGTCGCGTTGGTCCCGGAGGATCGCAAGCTCCAGGGGCTGCAACTGGAACACCCGATTCGCACGAACGTGAATGCCGCAACGCTCGGTGAGTTCGCCGCGGCGGGCTTCGTGAAGCAAGCCGCCGAGCACCGCCGGGCCGAGGCCGCACGCACGCAACTCGACATCCGCACCGCTGACGTCGGCCTGCCGGCTGGCGCTCTCTCGGGCGGCAACCAGCAAAAGGTCGCCCTCGCCAAGTGGCTCGGTCTGCGTGAGTCGGCGGGGGGTCTGAAGTTGCTGATCGTGGACGAGCCGACTCGCGGCGTCGACATCGGTGCCAAAGCCGGCATCCATCAGATCCTCGCCGACCTCGTCGGCGACGGCGTGGCCGTGCTCGTGGTCAGCAGCGAACTCCCGGAGTTGCTGGGTCTTTGCGACCGGGTTCTTGTGATGCGCGGGGGGCGATTGGTCGGTGAGTTCGTCGAGAAGGATCAGGCGCGGGTCCTTCACGCCATGACCGGCAGCGATTGAGCCGCGCAAAAACTGCCGCTTTCGCTGGCGCAACTTCCGCCGTCGTCCGATAACACCCATGTCGGTTCGCAAACGGAAGTTCCAGCCAGGAAAGCGGTGCCAAGGATGGCGACGATCTTGATCTGTGATGACGAGGCCCTGATGCGTGACGGTTCGGCCGCCACGCTCGAACGTCATGGACACCAAGTGCGTACCGCGGCGTGCGGGCAGGAAGCCCTCGACATACTCGACGCCGACGCGATCGACCTGCTGATCACCGACCTGAAAATGCCTGGCATGACCGGGATCGAACTGCTGCGATCGGCCAAGGCACGGAAGCCGAAGCTGCTCGTGATCCTGATGACCGCCTTCGCGACGGTGCCGACGGCGGTGAGCGCGATCAAGCAGGGAGCCTTGGACTATTTGCAAAAGCCTTTCGACGGCGATGACCTGCGTCGCATGACCGAGCGGGCCTTGCGAACGCTGGACGAATCGCCGATTGCCAGGCCCAAGCCGGTGGAGCCCGCCACGCAACTGGTCGGCAAGAGCGCCGCGACCGGACAACTCAAGCAACAGATCGAACGGGTCGCCACGTCCAACGCGACGGTCCTGATCCGCGGCGAGAGCGGCGTCGGCAAGGAAGTGGTTGCCCGCACCATCCACGCGGCGGGCGATCGTGCTGACAAGCCGTTGATCGCCGTCAACTGCGCGGCTCTCGCCGGCGACCATCTCGAAGCCGAGCTGTTCGGCGACGAGTCGCAAGCACACCTGCCCGGCCGTTTTGAGCGGGCCGATGCGGGCGTTGTTCTGCTCGACGAGGTCAGCCAGATCAGCCCCGGCGTGCAGGCCAAGCTGTTGCGGTTTCTACAGGACGGCAGTTTCGAGCGGGTCGGCGGCACCGTCACCCGGCGGGTCGACGTCCGCATCGTCGCGACCAGCAACGCCGACCTCGAGGAGGAGGTCAAGGCGGGGCGGTTCCGGGCGGACCTGTTCTACCGGCTCGACGTATTGCCGATCATCGTCCCGCCGCTGCGCGATCGAACTGACGACATTGCCGATCTGGCCCGGCACTTCCTGCACCGCATCTCCAAGCGCGACGGCACGCCGTTCCGGCACCTCAATCCTCGCGCTGTTCGGATGCTCGAACGCCACGATTGGCCCGGCAACGTGCGTGAGTTGCAGAACATGCTCGAGCGGGCGGTTGCGTTGGAGACCGAGCCGGGCGTCATTCGTGCGGCAACGCTCGAGCCCTGGATCGGCGGCGGAAGCCCCCGGCCCGTGGCGATGAAGTGGAACAACGAGCCGTTGGCCGAAGTCGAGAAGCGCACCATTCTCGCGGCCCTCGACAAGTTCAACGGCCATCGCGCCAAGACCGCCGGCGCCCTGGGAATCGGCGTGCGGACTCTCGGTATGAAACTCAAGAAGTGGAAGGAAACCGGCGAGTGGGACGGCGAGATCGCCCTTGCCGCATAGCGCAAGACCTGCGCCCGTCAGCCGGCGCGCTGGCGAAGCCCCAACCCCGCGTCCGATCAAAAGGAAAATCACATGGCCCAGTTCCTCGACACCATCCTCAACAGCACGCCGGCCCCGGTCGTGGGGCGGTCGATGCGTTTCGCGGGCTTGCGTCAGGCGTTGCTGACCGAGAACGTCGCCAATGCGACAACGCCCGGCTACAAGCAGCGCGACATGGACGTGAACGCGTTTCGTGCATCGTTGGCCAAGTCGCTGGACGAACGCGATCGTGGCGGTCGGCTCGATCTGTCCGGCGTCGACGAGTCGCTCACCTTCGAAACCGGTGGCATCACCTTCCACGACGGCAACAACCGTTCGATGGAGCAGTTGATGACCGAGTCCGCGAAGAACGCCCTGCAGCACAACGCGCTGGCCGAGCTCTTGCGAAAACAGTACAGCCAACTCCGCAGTGCGCTCCGTGAGGTTCCGCAGTAAAGGATTGACCGATGATCAGCACCCTCGACACCGCCGCCAGCGCGCTCACGGCCCAGCGCGTCCGCATGGACACCGTGGCGAACAACCTGGCGAACCTGAACACGACCCGGCAGGCCGACGGGACGATCGAGCCTTACCGCCGGCGGTTCGTGGTGTTCGAGCCCCAGCGCGACGTGGCGGGCAACCCCGGTGTGCGGGTCGCGGCGATCAAGCAAGACCCCACGCCGTTCCCCAAGGTGTTCGACCCCGGCCACCCCGACGCCAACTCGGACGGTTTCGTCCAGATGCCCAACGTTGATTTGGCGATCGAGTCGGTCAACATGCTCGACGCGAGCCGGGCTTACGAGGCGAACGTCACGATGATCGAGACCACCAAGGCCATGCTCAACGCCGCCTTGCGGCTGATTGCCTAACGGACTGCGAAAACGGTCAGGAAGACCCACCCATGATCCAGAATCTCAACCAATCTATCCACGGCCTGCAAAGCGCCGCGAACACCGTCGGCGGGCCGGATCGCTCCGCCGGTCAGAACGGCGGCTTCGCCGAAGTCCTGCAAAAGACGGTGGGAGATGTTGCGCAGTTACAGCGCGATGCACAACATGCGGTAGAGGGGCTTGCCTCCGGACAGACCGACGATGTGACCGGCGTCATGCTGGCCGTCGAGAAATCAGACCTCGCCTTCAACACGCTTCTTGCCGTTCGGAAGAAACTCATGGACGCCTTTGAAGAAATTCGTAACATGCCCGTCTGACCCACTTGGTATACCGCCGGGTGGGGCGAGCTTGAGGTCGGCAGGATGCCAACCGACGGCCCGTGCAACCTGACCCGCTGCGGTAAGCCAGGAGGGCTAATCCCGTGGACACCATCCGCCAACAACTCGAACGCATCCAAGGGCAACTGAGCGGCCTTTCCGCCAGTCAGAAAATGCTCACCGGCGCTCTCGTGGCCATCATGGTGATCACCATCATGTGGTGGAGCAGCTACGCCGCGACCGGTGAGTTTCAGCCGGTGCTCGACGGCGCGATGACGCCACAGGAGATGGCCGACGCCCGCACTGCACTGACCGGTGCCGGGATCGACATGAAGTTGGATGGCTCGCGGATCATGGTCCCCGCCGACCAACTCGAAGCCGCCGTATCCGCACTGGGCTTCGCCAACGCCATGCCCGGCAACTCCGCCGACAGCTTCGACAAGATGGTCGAGAAGATGTCCGCCTGGGATCCGGCGTTCAAGACCAAGGAGTTCTTCGCCGAGGCCAAGCGCCGCAAGCTCGAGTCGATCATTCTCGTTGATCGCAACATCACCCACGCCGACGTCGTTTTCGATTTGAACCGCTCCACGCGCATCGGTCAGCGTTCACGCAACAGCGCGACCGTCAGCGTCTGGACCCGCGACGGCAATGTCAAAGCCGACCGCGGATTGGTCGAAGGTCTGGCCAACATCGTCGCGGGTGCCGTCAACGAGCTCGCCACCGGTGACGTGAAAGTCAACGTCAACGGCCGACTCCAGCGCGTTGCCCAGTCCAACGGGCCGATCGATCCCGATCAACTCTTCGAGCGTCGCGCGATGGTCGAAGCGGACTACGCCGACAAGATCTACGACACGTTCGCCGACATCCCGAACATTCTCGTAAGCGTCACCGCCGAGGTGAATCCGACCAAGCGTAGCAAGCAGGCCGTGACCTACGACCAGGACGGCACGGTCGTTGTCCCCACCAGCGAAAGCACCACGACGACGACAAGTTCGGACGGTGCAGGCGCGGGTGAGCCGGGCGCGGTGCCGAACATTGGCTTGGAACTCGCCGGTGGCGGTGGCGTCAACTCCTCGGACTCCGAGACGGCCGACACCAAAAACGAAGTCAAGGTTGGCGAACAACGCGTCGTCGAGGAGACCGCCGCGGGTGAAGCGAAGGTTGTCCGTGCGGTCGTGCGTGTTCCACTGAGCCACATCAAGCGCGACTTCATGGCCCGCAACCCGGACATCGAAACGCCTGATGGCGAGATGCTCGCGACGCATGAGGAAAACGAAGTCGCCCGTATTCGGAGTATCTTGATGAATGTCGTCGCGCTCGACACGGCCGACGACATCAGCGTCGAAACCTACGCCGACCAGCTTCCGCCGTCATTGGATGATGCCTCGCTCAACGCCGGCATGACCCTGCCCGGTGGCATGTCGGTCGGCACGATGATGACCAGCTACGGCCGCGAAGCGGTCATCGGCCTGCTCGCGGTGGTCTCGTTGTTCATGGTGTCCATGATGGTTCGTAAGGCTTCGCCCACGATCACGACCGAGGTGCCCGATCTCGAATCGGCTCTCGCGCAACTCCGTGGCGAGTCCGTCGTCGGTGAGGTCGGCGAATCCGACAACCTGATGGACGCTCAGGAAATTGACCCCGAGATGATGCAGACGAAGCAGATGGTCGAGCAGGTGCAGAGCCTGGTCGGCGAGAATCCCGAAGCTGCCGCGGCGCTGATTCGCCGCTGGGTGCAGGACTAAATCACCACGAGCAAGCATGGCGACAGCGACTTCCCAACTCAGCGGTACCCGCAAGGCCGCCATTCTGTTGCTCACGCTCAATCAGGACGCCGCCGCTCAGGTGCTCAAGATCCTCCCGCCCGGCGCGGTCGAGGAAGTCTCCCGCGAGATCGCCAGCCTCGGCGACATTCCCGTTGGCGAACGCCGCGATGTTTTCGGTGAGTTCTACCAACTCGCGCTGGCGAACAACATGGTCGGCGGTGGTCTCGACTACGCCAAGCAACTGCTCAGCAAGTCGTTGAGTCAGGAAGAAGCGGACAAGATGATCCGCGCCGTTACTGAACAGGTGCAAACGACGCCGTTCAGTTTTCTGCAGAAGGCCGATAGCGCGAACATCCTGACGTTCATTCAGGAAGAGCACCCACAGACGATCGCGCTGATCCTCGCGTTCCTCCCGCCGGCCAAGGCCTCGGAAGTGCTCGTGGGCCTCGGTCCGCAGAAGCAGGTCGAGGTCGTCAAGCGCGTGGCCAACATGGAGCAGACCAACCCCGAGGTCATCGAGGAAGTCGAGCGCGGCCTGCAGCACCGGCTCTCCGATATCGTCTCTGATTCCTCTGAAAAAACAGGCGGCGTCGAGAACGTCGCGGAGATGCTCAACCTCGCCGACCGCACGACGGAGAAGGGCATCATGGAAGGCCTCGAAGCAGAAGACCCGGACCTCGTCGAGTCCATCCGGCGACTCATGTTCGTCTTCGAGGACATCCTACTCGTCAACGACAAGGGCATTCAGTCCGTCCTCAAGGAGGTCGACAACGAAACGCTCGGCCTCGCGCTCAAGACAGCTTCCGACGAGCTCAAGGACAAGATCTTCAAGAACATGTCCGACCGCGCCGCCAAGCTCATCCAGGAGGACATGCAATACATGGGCCCGGTGCGCGTCAGCGACGTCGAAGCGGCCCAGCAGAAGATCGTCGACATCGTTCGCCGCCTCGAAGACACTGGCGAGATCGTCATCTCCGGCCGCGGTGGCGAGAAGGAAATGGTGGTGTAGCCGAACATGCCGTTGCTCAAGGCCGACAACGTCCCGACCACCGCCCGCGTGTTCCAGATGGAAGACGTGCAGAAGCAAGCGTCGGCGATCGTGGATGCGGCCAAACAGAAAGCGGCGACGATCCTCGCCCGGGCCGACGCCGAAGCGGCGGCCATGCGCGACGAGGCGCAAGAAGCCGGCTACGCAACGGGACTGGAGCAGGGGACCGAAGATGGCCAGGTTCGCGGTCACGAGGAGGGGAAAGCCGAAGCGCTCGCCAGCCATCAAGCCCAACTCCAACAGCTCATCACCACGCTCTCCGCTGCGCTCGAATCCGTCGACACACACCGCCAGGCATTGGCCGACGAAGCCGCCGCGGACGTCGCTCGGCTGGCCGTCGCGGTTGCTGAGAAAATCACCCGGCGCCAGGGTTCGGTCGATCCCGAAGTGCTCGCACGGAACATCACCGCTGCCGCCCGTTGTGCGACCGGTGCACACGACGTTCGCCTCGCAGTCGCCCCCGGACAGGCACAGTTGCTCTCGGGTACCGCGTTCGACCTCGAACTTCGCTGGCCCGACCTGAAGCATGCCAAGATCGTTGAGGACGACACCATCGCTCCCGGCGGCTGCAAGATCACCGCAGTCGGCTGCGAAGTCGATGCGACTCTCGATACCCAGCTCGAGCGCCTCGCTGCCGAACTACTGCCGGAATAGTGGAGCGATCCGATGCCCGTTCTCCCCACCGACGCCCAACTGGACATGCTCGGCTCGGCGATTCCGCTCGGCATCACCGGACGCGTGTCACGGGCGGCAGGACAGACTCTTGAAGCCGAGCATCTGCCACTCCCCATCGGCCAACTCGTCGAAATCGAAGCCACCAGCGGCCTACAGCAGGCGGAAGTGATCGGCTTTCGGGACGGACATACGTTGCTGATGCCGCTGTCCGGTACAGCCGGCGTCGCGGCGGGTGATCGGGTCTCCAACACGAAGATGTCGCCGCGCGTTCGCACGGGTTCAGGGCTGCTCGGTCGGGTCATCGACGGCTTCGGCAAGCCGATCGACGGACTCGGTTCGCTACCCTCCGGTGACGCCAGGCCTCTCGACCCACCGCGGCTGAATCCCCTGATTCGTGTGCCGATTCGCAAGCCGCTTGCGACGGGTGTTCGCGCGATCGACGCGCTGCTGACTTGCGGCCGGGGTCAGCGTGTCGGTCTTTTCGCAGGTCCGGGTGTCGGCAAGTCCACGCTCATGGCCCATGTTGCCAAGCACACCGACGCCGACGTGTCGGTCATCGCGCTCATCGGCGAGCGCGGCAGGGAGGTCGCCGACTTCCTTCATGACACGCTCGGCCCCGAAGGTCTGAAGCGGAGCGTCGTGATCGTTTCGACCGGCGATGACACGCCGCTGCTCAAGGTCCGTGCGGCGAAGCTGGCGTGTGCCGTGGCCGAGGGTTTTCGCGATGCCGGGCAGAACGTGCTGATGCTCATGGACTCGCTGACGCGCTTGGCCCATGCCCAACGGCAGATCGGCCTTGCCGCCGGTGAGCCGCCCGCCACGCGTGGCTATCCGCCCAGCGTGTTCGCATTGCTCCCGTCCATTCTCGAACGCGCCGGCACCACGCAGACCGGCACCATCACCGGCTTCTACACCGTGCTGGTCGAGGGCGACGATTTCGACGAACCGATCGCCGACGCCGTGAAGGGTATCGCCGACGGACATTTTCTGCTTAGCCGAAAGCTCGCCGAGCGCGGCCACTACCCGGCCATCGACGTCCTCCAGTCGGTGAGCCGTGTCCGCACCGCCGTGACCGATCCGGTACACCGCGGCCGGGCCGAGCGGATCCTGCAACTCGAGTCGATGCACCGCGATCTGGCCGACCTGCTCAGCGTCGGCGCGTATGCGTCGGGCCAAAATCCCGAGCACGACCTCGCCGTCGCCGCCCACGACACCATCCAGCAGTTCCTGCGGCAAGTCGAGGGCGACCACGATGACTTCGCCGCCGCCCGACGCAAGCTCGACATGATCCACGCCCAGATCGAGAACGCCGCGGCGCAGATGCGTGCCCAGCAAGGTCAGGCACAGTCGCCGCCGCAACAGTGAGGTTGATCGATGGCCCGGTTTGTCTTTCGACTCGAAGCCGTCCTGCGTCAGCGCGAAGCCGAGCACCGCGCCGCGCTCGAACGTCTCGGCCATGCGCAAGCGCAGGTTGCCGCGATCGAAAACGAACTGCGTGAGCTCCAACGCCAGAGTGATGAGACCGCCCGCTGGATGCGCGACGATCAGATGACAGGCCCGATAAATCTGCAGGTTCTGGCCACGCATCGCCGATACGTTAACAGCGTGGCGTCGGTGGGCCGGGCGTCGGTCCAGCGTCTCGCCATTGCCAAGCGTTCGGCGGACGCCGTCGCACTGGAAGTGGCCGAGGTCGCCAAGCGGTTGAAGGTGATCGAGAAGCTCCGCGACCGTGATCACGAGCAATGGCTCGCCGACCGCAAACGCAAGCAGCAGGTCGCCGACGACGAGACGGCCACGCAAATGAGCTTCGCCAACCGTGAGGCGGAGACCTGATTTCCCGGAACATAGTCAGGAGGACTGTCCGTGGGCACCATCAAACGATTCCTGACCGCTACTGTTTTTATCCTCGCGTTGAACTTCCTCGTAGCGCTCGGGGCGGCGGCGTACTTCTGGACCTCGGCCGGCATGGACAGCGAGAAGATGTCGGCCATTACCGACATCATGTACCCGCCGGACGAAGCGCCGACCGGCGAGCTCGAAACCGTCGAGGACGATGTCGCACCCACGTCGCTAGAGCAACTCGAGGAGTTACTTGCGGTTGATCCATTGGCGTCGGCCAGCGAGCGGGTCGACGCGATCGAAGAAGCGTTCACCGCCCGGCTTGAACAACTCGACCGCCGTCGCCGCGAACTGCGCGACCTGCGTGCTCAGCTCCGTCTCGCGCAGCAGAACCTGTTGGTCGATCGGGAGTCGGTCGCCGTCAGGGAAGCCGAACTGGCCGCCTTCGCCGCCGAGGCCGAGAAGCTCGCCAACGACCGCGGCTTCCAGGACACGCTCAAGCTCTACCAGGGCATGAAGCCCAAGCAGGTCAAGAACGTCTTCCTGGACCTCGACGACGAAACCGTCGTGCAATACCTCACGGCGATGAACCCGCGCACGGCGAACAAGATTCTCGCGGAGTTCAAAACCCCCGGCGAAGTCGTGCGTGTCCGCCAACTCCTCGAGCTGATGCGGCAAAACGAAGTCGCGTTGAACGAAACCACCGAAGGGACCGGCTCATGATCGAGCGCACCACGTCTCCCGTGAACGACATCTTCGCCCCGGCCAAGCCCAAGCCATCACGGCACGGCGATGATGCGCTTCCGGTCCGCCGCGAGATTGAGCCGGGGCGGTCCGACAAGTCGGAGCCGGCGACCGGGGAGAAGTTCGCCGAGAAACTGACCGCGGCGAAGACCGAACAGCCTGCTGACGATTCAACGGGCGGGACTTCAACGGCACCCAATCCGACGTCGGACGAGACACCGCGCGAGACCGCGGAGGATCAACCCGACGCCGCAACAGCCGTTGCCGCCGACTCGTCCGAGCGCGAGGGCACCGTGGCCGAATGGGTCGCGGAGTTCCGACAACTCACGGAACCGACGACCGATCAGCAGAAGCCGGTTGCCGATCCGCCCGTGATCTCGGCCGCTGAAATCAACGTGCAGGTTGTTACCGACAGCGACGTGCCTGCCGCCGAACTCGCGACGTCATCCGTGCCGGTCGACGTCAACCCTGTCGGCTACACCGATGTCGTGACGGTGCCGCTCGACACGATCGTCCCAGCTTCCGATGCACCCGTTGGTGACGTGTTGACCGCCGCGACGGCGATCTCGCCCGCAGAGTTCGCCGCCGCCCAGGAAGCGATTCAGCGTGCGGCCACGCAGGTCGTTCGCGAAACCGCCCAGGTCACGGAAGTACGCGCCGCGCTCACCACGGCGACCGCTATTGCCGCGCCGTTGACGACTGCGACGATCAACAAGCGCGAACTCGATGCCGACCCGAAACGCCCGACGGTCGTCGATCAGCGGACCGGGCCGAAGTCTCCGACGACGTCGACCGTAAGCGCCGAGCCGGCGGGACCTGTTGAACCCCAACCGACCCAACCAACCGATCGGGTTTCGCCGGCTCAGCTGGTTGCCGCAGAGCCGGCGGCTCGTCTGGAAGCACCGATCGCACCCACAGGCGCGCAGGTCCGCGCCGCCGAGGCGACCACCGAAATTCGGTCCGCACCGACTCAATCGGTGCCACAAGTCGTGACCGTCGACACCACGGCGGCTGCGGATCTCTCGACGGCCGACGCCGCGCCCAAGCCCGCTGCGACGATCAAGGCGGACGTGTCCACGCCGGTTTCCCGCGAACAGTTCACCGCGGCCAACGAGCCCAATGTTGTTCGCAGCGTTTCGGCGTTGGTGAAAGACAACGGTGGCGAGATGAAAATTCGCCTCGACCCGCCATCACTCGGCAACGTCGCGGTCCGCGTGAAGATGACCGCCGGTGTCGCCGAAGTGTCGTTCGTCACGCCGAGCGGAGATGCGGCTAAGGCGTTGGGTCAGTCGTTGCACACGCTCAAGCAATCGCTCGAAGCTGCCGGTGTGCAGGTCGACCGCATCAACGTCCGACAGGCCCAGCCGACCGACACGCAGAGCCAAACCAACAGCGACTCCCGAGGTGGTCAGGAAGACCCCGCCGCCCGCGACCAACGCCAGAACGAACAGCAGCGCGCCCGCGAAGAACTCGCCCGACGTTGGCGGAACGTGATCTACGGCGACGAAATCGAACAGGCCGCCTAGCGGCTGACGCGCAACTCCTGCGGGTGCGTCGGCAACCTTTGCCGCCGGGCCTTTACCAACTCGCCCCAACTGTTACCGGACCCGGGATCGGGCCGAAGAAGGCAACATGAGCACGATCGCATCCGGCCTCGGCGCATCCGCCGGCCCCACGCAAATCCAGAGCGACTCCAAGAGCCTCAACGCCGAGGACTTCATCGCGATGATGGTGACACAGCTGCAAAATCAAGACCCGCTCGAGCCGCAGAAGAACAGCGAACTGCTTGGGCAGATGTCGCAGATCGGCCAGCTCCAAAGCCAGACCGATTTGCAGGAGTCGCTCGAAACGATGGTGCTCCAGCAGTCGATCGGCTCCGCCGGCCAACTCATCGGCAAGACCGTCACGGGCCTGGGTGACACCGGCGAGGTCACCGGCGTGGTCAACTCCGTTCGCGTCGAGGACGGCAGCGTCGTTCTCGAACTCGACACCGGCGAGAAGCTCGCGATGGAGAACGTCGTTGAGATCAACGAAACACGCCTGGACACGATCGAGCCGGAACTCGGATTTACGTCGGGCCGGGACGATCGCATTCGACCGGCTGGCGGTTAACCGAACTCGGACGCACTTCTTGAACCTCTGATCCCAACCGAGAACAACCATGGCACTGACACAAACGCTCTTCACCGGCCTGTCGGGCATCGACACGAACCAGACCCGCCTCAACGTGGTCGGTAACAACATCGCGAACGTCAACACGGTGGGCTTCAAGTCGAGCCGGGCATTGTTCAAGCCGCAGTTCTACGTCACCGACGCGTCCGGCTCGCCCCCGGGCGCGGAGTTCGGCGGAACCAACCCGAGCCAGCGCGGCCTCGGTGCCACGATCGCCACGATTCAGAAGGACTTCTCCGCCGGTTCCATCGAGCCGACCGGTAAGAGCACCGACCTCGCCATCGAGGGCAACGGCTTCTTCGTCGTCGAAGCCGGCGGCGATCAGCTCTACAGCCGTGACGGGTCGTTCCAGCTCAACCAGAACAACGAGTTGGTCAACAGCAGCGGTGCGTTCGTGCAGGGTTGGGCGGCAGACGAGGACGGCAACATCGTCCGAGGTGCGCTCGACAAGCTTCAAATCCCGCTCGGCGGAGCGACCAAGGCCAGAGCGACCGAGACTGTCAACCTCAAGGGCGCACTCAATACCGAAGGCGAGATCGCCAGCGGTGCGACGATCCTCGCGACGCAGAACGTCGAAGTCGCCGGTGCGACGCCAGCGCCCGGTGACGCGCTCACGGCCGTCGTCCCGGCCGGCGGTGGTGCGCCGCTGTTCGCCGTGGGTGATGTCCTGACGCTCAACGGGCAGAAGGGTGACGCGGCACTTGGCGATCTGACTTACGAGATCACCGGTGCCTCGACGGTTGGCGATTTGATCGAGTTCTTCGAACAAGGCCTGGGCATCGCGACCGGCCTGCCGTCGGTGGGCGCGCAGACCGCCGGGGCGCAGATCGAAGACACCGGTGCCGGTGCGTTCGGCCGACTTGTCGTCTTCGGCAACCAGGGCGAAGCCAACGAGATCGCCGTCAGCGGTTCCGGCTTCACCAGCACCAACCCGGCGATGAGCCTGTCGTTCGCGGAAGACGACGCCTTCGGCGAAACCACCGGCGCGATCGGCGAAGGCATCCGCACCACCATCCCCGTGTACGACTCGCTCGGTAGCGCGTTGCTGGTCGATGTCACGATGACGCTCGAATCCACCACCGGCGGCGGTACGACGTGGCGGTACAACGTCGAGTCACAGAACGACACGCGTTACACCTTTACCGATGGCGACATCGATGCGGGCCGATTCATCGGCACCGGCACCGTCCAGTTCGATACCGAGGGGCGTCCCATCGGACAAACGTCGGTCAACGTCGACGTTCAGCGGGTGAATACCGGCTCGGGGACGCCGCTTTCGATCGCGCTCGATTTCTCCCAGATGTCTGCGGTTGCGACCGAGAGCTTGATCTCCAGTCAGCAAGACGGCGTCCCCGCCGGGACGCTCACGACTTTCGGCATCGGTGACAACGGCGTCATCACCGGCACGTTTTCTAACGGCCTGAACGAGAACCTCGGCCAGATCGCCATCGCCGGCTTCGACAACCCCGAAGGCCTGCAGGACGAAGGGGCCAATATGTTCCGTACCGCCGCCAACTCGGGCGATCCACAGATCCTCGCCCCGACCGAAGGCCTCGCCGGCAAGATCCGCTCCGGTGCTCTCGAACTCTCGAACGTCGATCTCTCCGGCGAGTTCATCAACATGATCATCAGTTCCACCGGCTTCTCCGCCGCCAGCCGAGTCATCTCGACAAGCGACGATCTGCTCACGGAACTGATCAACACCACCCGGTAACGATTTAGGAGAAGTGCCATGATCATCGTCACCCGTCTCAACGGACAGCAGTTCGTGATCAACGCGGACAAGATTCGTTTTCTCGAACAGACCCCGGACACCGTCATCTGCACCGACGGCGGCGACAAGGTCATGGTCAGGGAAAGCCTGCAGGAAGTGGTTCGCAAGTCCATCGACTATGCACGCATGACACGCCGGCCGATGACGGACTAATCCGCGTTCATCATTCCGCCGCTTCCTGCCGATAAGTTCCACTGATGGCTGACGAACCGCAAGACAATCCCGACGTGAGTGAAGACGGGGAAGATTCGTCCAAGAAAAAGGGCGGCATCCTCGGCTTGCTGATGAAGACGCCGGTGCTCGTCGGCGGGGCGATGGTGCTCGAAGCCATCGCGTTGTTCATCGGGTTTAAGATGCTCGGCGGCGGTCCCGACGAGTCTGCGGCAGCGCTCCAGGCCGAACTCGATCACGGCGAAGTTCAGTACGACTCCCACGGCGATCCGATCCCCGTCGACGATCATGGCGGTGACTTCGCGGGCGAGACGATGCTTTCGATCGCCGAGGTGCGGGCCCACAACACCAAGTCGGGCCGCGACTACATTTTCGACGTCACGTTCTACGCGATGGTCGACAAAGCCGAAGCCGAATCGATCCAGGAACAAATCACCACGTTCCAGCCCTTGATTCAGGACCGTGCTCGCACCATTATTGCAGACCTCGACCCGGCAAAGCTGTCCGGGTCGGAGCCGGGTCTCGAAACGCTTCGTCGAAAGATGATGCACGAGATGGACGAGATCCGGCTCCGACCCGGACAGCTTTGCCGGGTCGAGGTCTGCAATAATGGTGCGAGCACGGTCCTGAATCAAGGGCTGGAACGTGGTGATTTGTTCCTGGATC